>CAZFPO010000105.1:0-10302 GCA_964521105.1 uncultured Lentimicrobiaceae bacterium
ATAATTCCTTTAATGTATTAATTTAACCAGCAAAACTATTTAATTAAAATTCCCAGAGTATGCCTTATATCTAAAATAACATGCATGTAACATGTGTGTGATAATTGTTTAATAATTAACTTATAAGTCCTGCAAGAGTAGCGATATACCTTAAATCCAAATTTATTTAAATTATTTACAATTAATTATTTAATAATTTGTCGATATTTAAGTGCCAATTAACACTCAAATCGCCATATTTTGGCAATTTCAAGTTGCAGTAACCTTTATTTTTAATTTATTATTTAAAAAGATTAAACTTTATAAATATTAAATTTTATTTGAAATCGCTTTAATTTATGTACTAAAGGTGTGAGGAAGATAAATTTTAATGACTAAATAAAGAAGTTCCAAATATAGTCGGAGAACGACAATAACTAAATTTTCGGATAGTCGTCCTCCGACTATATGGAAATAATTCAGAAAAAACCAATTAGTGGCTGTTTATAGTGTTCGAGAACGAGGCATTTTTCGTTAGGATTTCATGGAGTTTACTTTAGTAACTAACAGGAAATCTTAACGAAAATAACGAAGTTATCGGGCTATACTCATCCTCTTTGGAATTTTGTATTTAGAAAATAGTAGATTTTGCGACTAATCGATGCAAAATTTCTTTGCATAGCAGTAGCTATGGAAATAAATTTTACGTTGCATTGAGCATGCCGAAATGAAGAAGAGTAGATGTAAAAGATACGGTTTATATTACAAAATTCCATGGAGGTTGAGTATGTATAACCTGCCACTACGTGCAAAGAACGTATAAATCATCACGCCGATTAATCAGCATCACCGGTATGTCGCTGTCGTTTGCGATAATTTTCAATTCCTGAGGTCCAAAAATATAGTCGAAGATGGTGAAAAATTTTGTAGTCATAATTAAAACCAAACTTGCTTCCACGCTTGGAGCAAATTCCAAGGAGAAAATGTCGATGTTGTCTTTTACTTCGGCTACAAAATGTTTTTGGTATTTAATTTCTAAATTTTCGTAAAGTTTTTCGGTAAATTTAGTGTTTTCGTAAAGCCTGTTTTTTAAGTATTCATCTTTGTATGCGGTTAAAAGAACATGAACGGTGGCTTGATAAAACCTGCTGAAATAACCTGCCCAAAGCGATTTTTCTTTCGATTGCTGATGAGAATCCAAGGGGAGTAAAATGTTTTTATATGCGTTTTCAACGGGTTTTTTTGTTCCTGTTACCACGCACGGAATTCGGGATTTTAAAATTAGTTTAAGGGCTGATTTATGTGTAAAAGATGCCATTCCTTTTATCCGTGATGCACCTAAAACTAAAATGATTGCATTAATTTCTTCCAAAACTGCGTAAAAATCATTGTGATACAGTTTCTTTACTTCACGATGAAAAATGGTGATTTCTGGATTTTTTGAAGATAAATGTTGTTGAACATTATTTAAATCAGCTTCTTTAGTACTTTTAATTAAGCAAAGTTCTGCTTTAAAAATTTCGGCAAACTTCAGCCCATGTTCGGCTGCCACCATTCCAAATACCGAATTATCAACCAGTGCGACAATTCGCGTGATTTTTTTAGCAGGTTTTTCGATATTATCTAAGTCCTTTAACATTTGGCTTTCCAGCTATATAATCTTTTAAATAAAATGGTTCACAATAGGCTAAATTGGCAAAATTTTGATTCGAAAATGCCATTTCGGATAATTGAATCATGTGCGAAGCGGAAGTTTTTGTGTCATCAAATCGAGCATTCGGATGGTTTTGAAAGAAGGTTTTGCATTTTTCGGCTCCAGTTCCAACAAAAAAAACGTTTGAATGTTCGAGATGCTCTTTAAAGCTTGATTCGTCAATTATTTTGGCACAAATTGGTTCTAGTTCGTTTAAATTTTGATTATAAACAGCAGTATAAACCTCCATTCTGCGAGCATCAATCATAGGAATTACAATAAAGTCAAAGTCTCCCGTTAATGAGGTCTGTCTTTGGATTAGTCCGTTTACGAGCGAGTGCAAACTTGAAATGGTAATTAAAGGTTTTTCAGCCGAGTAGCAGAGTGCTTTTGCAGTAGCCATTCCAATGCGTAAACCAGTGTATGAGCCTGGTCCATCGCTTATGGCAATGGCATCAAGGTTTGATAGAGTGATATTTGCTTGTTTGAAAATTTTTTCAATTAAAACAATCAAAATTTTGCTGTGCGAATTTGATGAATCATCATCAATAGTAAACATTGATTTACCATCTTTTGACAGACAAACAGAGCAAACTTCGGTAGATGTTTCAATGTTTAATATTAACGCCATTTATTTTTTGTTGGTGTTTTGATAAAGGGTTTGAGTGTCAACTTTTTTAACCTTATTTCCATCTTTTAACTCTTTAGCAATAGCACTAAAAGGACCACTGATAATTTGGTCTCCGACTTTCAAACCTTCTAAAATTTCGATGTACATATTGTCTTGAACTCCGGTTTTAATTTTACGCATTACAGCTTTATCATTTTCAAAAACAAATACATATTCATTTACATTTGTTTTCTTTGGCTCGTCTGTGTTTGTTGTTGACGAAGAGGTCGGTTTGCTGATTTTTTTGTCCTTATCCTGATCGTCTCGAGTTGTAACCGATTGAATAGGAATGCTAACCACATTTTTTGAAGATTTAGTAATAATGTCAACAGTGGCTGACATTCCGGGTCGGAAAGGGGAGATGTTTGGTCTGTTTGGGTCAATTAAGTGACTATATGATTCAGGCAAAATCCTAATTTTTACTTCAAAGTTTGTAACTTGGTCGGCACTTAACGAACCAGTTATACCAACAACGGCTGAGTTAGAAATAGAAGTTACAATTCCTTTAAATTTTTGGTTGTGATATGCGTCAACTTCTACTATAGCTGTGTCGTTTAATTTTATTTTTATAACGTCATTTTCGTTTACGTTAACACGAACTTCCATTAAATTCAAATTGGCTACACGCATCAACTCGGTGCCAGCCGAAAATTGAGAAGCACCAGCAACACGTTCACCCTTTTCTTTGGTTAATGACGATACTGTTCCGTCAATAGGAGCAAAAACCGAGGTGCGGGTTAAATTGTCATTTGCTTCTTTTAAGGTTGCTTCGGCACTTTTTATTGCGTATTCGGCAGCTATTACACTTTGTTTAGCTGCTTCAACTTCGGCTTTTGCCACTTTATACTGCGAAGTGATGGTTTCCCATTCTGAGTCGGAAATTATTTTTTGTTCCCACAGTTTTTTGTTTCGATTATAGTTGGCTTCAGCGGTAATAAATTGAGCTTCAACTTGTGCCAAACGTGCTTTTGAGTTAGCTAAGGTGGCTTTTTGAGTATTTAAGTTTGCAACCATACGCTCAAAGTTTGAAACGTACATTTCGGGATTAATTTTAGCTAAAAGCTGACCTTTTTTTACATCTTCGCCCTCTTTTACCAAAATATCCACTATTTCGCCCGAAGCATCAGGATTGATAATTACTTCTATTTCGGGCTTAATTTTACCATTAGCGGTAACTGTTTCGGTAATGTCGCGTAATTGAACTTCTTCTACAGTAACTGGGACCGCTTTTTCACTATCTATCCAATCAAATCGTTTCGCGATAACTAACAAAACAATTAAAAATCCTACTCCTATTAAGATATACCTAACTTTTTTATTTTTAAACATGACGTTATAATGTGTTATTGTTTCTCAATTTGTAATGGTTTTCCAAGATAAAAATCGATGATTTTTGATTTAAAAATGTATTCATATTTTGCTTGAACGTAATCGTTTGTAGCTTTTGTATATTTGGATTTCGCATCGGAATATTCAAAAAAAGTGGCACTTCCCATATCGAATTTTAATTCAATTTGTTGGTACGCAAGTTTATAGGCATTCATGGCTTTTTCGGCTGAATAGTATCTTTTAAGTGAAGCAACTGCATCAGAATGAGCTTGTTGAACGCTTTTAAAAAGTTGATTTTCTTGAAGTTGCATGTTGTATTCAGCCATTTTTACACCTACTTTTGCCCGATTTACAGAACTGCGAACTTGAAATCCGTTAAAAATCGGAATGGACAAATTAAAACCAATTGTTTTATTTACATTGTCCGAAATTTGATCTTCGAATGTTTTTGTGGCATAATTAAACCTAAATCCAGGTGCAACTACAGCTTCCATTGTCGAAGGCACATATCCTACTGTGTCGATATTCATTGTGTAACCAGTGATTTCCTGACTGGCTCCCGAATATCCTGTTCCGATAGAGCCTTGCATGGTAAGTTGTGGACTGAATCCACTTCGAGCAACATGTAATCCTTTTTGAGCTGCTTTTAAGCGAAATTCTCCAGCTTTAATTTCTGGCATTTTTTTAAAAGCAATAGTGAAAATCTGATTTGGTGTTAATAATAAATCTGGAGTTCCAGAAATGGTGATTTTTGGTTCAACCACCGAAAAACTTCCAAACTCCTTTAAATCCATCATTTGTGTAAGTGTAAGATACGCCAAATTGAGTTGGTTTTCGGAATTTGTTAAGGAATACTCTTCGGCAGCATATTGAGCTTCGAGGTTTAATAAAGTCATGTCCGACAAAACGCCTGCTTCCACTAATTTGCGAGTTCGCTCGACCTGTTTTTTTGTAGTTTCGATTTGCAATTGAGCATTTTCGAATAAGGATTTTGAAAACAAAACGTTTAAATAGGCAGTTGCAACGCCTAAGGCTATATCGTTTTTATATTTTTCCGTTTCAAGTTGATTTGCCAACATGTTCATTTGAGTTTGTCTGAAACTGTTGTAAATTCTAAATCCGCTAAATAAGGTAACTTGTGAAGACAAGTAAAAGTTATTCGACTGAACTTGAGCATCTGCAAATTGATTGGTAAATCGATCCACAGTTCTTCCATAATTGTACGAATGGGAGGCAAATCCGTTTAAATTTGGCAAAAAGGAACCCTTGCTAACAAGCAACTCCTGACGTGTGAGCTCCTCGTTTAAGAGCTGTTGCTTTATCTGAACGTTATTTTTTATGGCGTAATCAATACACTCTTCTAACGACCACTGTTTGATATCTTGAGCAAACAAATTTACCAATAATGATAAAAAGTATAATACAGTAGTTACTAATATTTTTTTTATCCAAGCCATGATAACTTTCTAAATTAAGGTGTAAAGTTAATCAACAAATTTATATCTAAAACAAATACCATTAATATATTAAAAAAAATTAAGATAAAGCCTTGTTTTTTGTCGGTGAAAGTTGGATTTTATACGATGAATAAAAGTGAGATTTCTGTGTTTTTAGTTAATTTTTTTGGTGTTTTCAGTCTGAAAGCCTGAATTTTCTTCAACCCTGACGTTGTCCGAAGTCTTAGACTTCGGACAACAGCTTCGGGGATAAAGAAAAAGGAGTTAACTTCGCTCTGAAAGAGCAGTTTAAACTAGGTAGTAAAACTATACTGGTTTTTCGTTAATATTAAGCTGCCCTTTCAAACGACGAAAAGTTTGTAGTACCCAAATTCATCATTCAAACACCCCATATTTCTGTATGTCAATAAGTTCGGCTTAACAATTGGAAAGTTGATTTAACTCTTCTTTTGTAAAATAGTCGTTATCCGACTATGTTACGAATACAGTCGTTGGATAACGATCATCACCAGCCAATCACTAGTTTATCTATATCATTTTTGCCAACCATTTTTCAAAATAGACATCATAAATTTGATATTTGCCATCTTCAAAATAAATCATCTCTTTTTCAATTAAAATTTTTACTGCACTTGAAACGGAACTTGGTTGACCAAGTTTGTATTTGTTTAAAAAAACACCAGCGTTTATTTGTGCCACACCACCCTCTTTTGCTATGGCAGCAAGCAAACTAAAGTGAAGGCTGCTTAATAAATTTCGATAACTATAAAAAACATATTCACGTTCTTTAATGATTTCGTTTGAAACATAATCAATGTCTTTTTGAGTAATCGTGTTTCCGCTTTTTTCAAACAAACGATTAAAAAAGTATTGTACGTAAAAAGTGTGATTTTTGTATTTGAAAATAATTGATTTGATGGTGATTATGTCAATTTCCTTGTTTCGTTTTTGAAAATGCTTTTTAATAAATTTTGCATAAATTTCAGGGTCTATTCTGCCGAGTTCAAGGATATCAGTACTCTGATAAAAGGGTTTTCCGTAATCGCTAAACATCGAAACAAGGGTGTGTTTGCTGCTCCCCGAAAAGATAAAATTGTCCTTGTGTTGATGTTGTATTTGGGTTCTTAATATGGCTTCAAGGTTTTTTTCGGGATAATTTACAATCTGTTGAAATTCATCAAACGCAATGATGTACTTTTCTTTTTGTTCTGCCAGATATTCGAAAATTTTCTGAATGCTTGTTTCTCCAATTTTTTCGTCCTCAATGGATACTTCTACAGAAGGAATTCCCGATACATCATCAAAAACCAATTTTCCCCTTAAACCACTTATTAGTTTTGATATTTTTTCTAAAAATCCTTTGTTCTTTTTTTCATCTTTAATAATTGCTTCGCTGAAAATTTTCACAAAGTCGCTGATGTTTTTAGATGGCAAAATGTCGACATACAAAACCCGAATCGACTTGTTTTTTGAAATGGTGTTGAGAATATGTTTTAATAAAACTGTTTTGCCAAACCTTCGCACAGATATTAACGTGACGTTTCTGCTATTTTTAAAAGCAGAGATGATTTTTTCAGTTTCCGATTTTCTGTCGCAAAAATAGGCTGGTGAAATGTAATCCATAATAGGAAATGGATTAAATATATCGGGCTTATCGGTGTTTTCCATGATTCAATAATTACATTAATTGTGTAACGAAAAAAACGTAACGAAAATTTCGTTACAAAGATACAATTATTTTTGGAAAAACAATTTTAAATTTAATAGTGATTGAATTTAAAATTCACTTAAAAGCGTTATCGCCGAAACAATGCTAGGTGTTGAATTAAAACTGAGCGTGAGCAAATTGTCTTTTTGCCTCATTTTACATGTTTGTGGGTGGTTTTGAACATAATTCAAAAATCGTGAAAACAGTTCCGATTGATAATATTCCGAATCGGGATTGGATGGGAATTGAATTGTCATTTTGCCATTTTTCAACGACGCTTTTTCTAACATGAGCTGACTGGCAATCAAACGAAGTTTCATCGATAAAATCAATTCGCGAGTTGGTTCGGGAATTTCACCGTAAATATCTACTAATTTTTTGCCGAAAAAAGTTAAAGCTTCATCCGATTCGATTTTATCCAACTCCATGTATAAAGTCAAGCGTTCATTAATGTTTTGAACGTATGAGTCTGGAATTAATAATTCCATGTCAGTTTCAATTTGACAATCTTTAACTGGCATTGTTTCTTGTTGAAAAAGGTCTTTAAACTCGTGAGTTTTTAAGTCCTGCATGGCTTCGTTAATGATGTTTTGGTAAGTTTCGTAACCAATTTCCGAAATAAAACCACTTTGCTCGGCACCTAAAATATTTCCTGCACCACGAATGTCTAAATCGCGCATTGCAATGTTGAATCCGCTTCCCAAATCCGAAAACTCTTCGATGGCTTTTAAGCGTTTTTTAGCTTCATCGGTAAGGAGCGTTTTTGGTGGCGTTAGTAAATAACAGAAGGCTTTTTTGTTTGATCGTCCAACACGACCCCGAAGTTGATGTAAATCACTTAATCCATAATTTTGAGCTTCGTTGATAATGATGGTATTGGCATTTGGAATATCGAGTCCCGACTCAATAATTGTGGTTGAAATAAGAACGTCAAAATTCCCATCCATAAAATCAACCATAATGTCTTCTAAAACATGACCTTCCATTTGACCGTGAGCCACTTTTATTTTTATTTGTGGCAAATTCCGCTGAATCATTCCTGCAATTTCATGTATATTATGGATGCGATTATGAACAAAAAACACTTGTCCACTTCGAGATGTTTCATACAAAATGGCATCACGAATGAGGGCTTCGTTAAAGCTATGAACTTGTGTTTCAATAGGATAACGGTTGGGAGGTGGTGTGTTAATAATCGACAAATCGCGTGCTCCCATTAGCGAAAATTGTAAGGTTCGGGGAATAGGGGTAGCTGTGAGGGTAAGCGTATCAACATTTACTTTCATTTGTCGAAGTCGTTCTTTTGCACTAACTCCAAATTTTTGCTCTTCGTCGATGATAAGTAAACCTAAATTTTTGAATTCCACATCTTTACTCAATAAGCGATGAGTTCCAATTAAAATATCAACTTTCCCTTCAACTACTTTATGTAAGGTTTCTTTTTGAGCTTTTGTCGATTTAAAGCGGTTTATATAATCAACAGTGCATGGAAAATGATGCAATCGTTCCGAAAATGTTTGATAATGTTGCAATGCCAAAATGGTTGTGGGGACAAGAATTGCCACTTGTTTGCTGTCCGAAACGGCTTTAAAAGCGGCTCTAACTGCAATTTCGGTTTTCCCAAAACCAACATCACCACAAATCAATCGATCCATAGGATATTCTTGTTCCATATCCTGTTTTACCGCCACGGTTGATTTTATTTGGTCAGGAGTGTCTTCGTATTGAAACGATGCTTCTAATTCGGTTTGCAAGTATGTGTCAGCCGAAAATTGAAATCCTTTTGCACTTTTTCGTGCCGCATATAATTTTATTAGTTCTTTAGCAATGTCTTTTACTTTGCCTTTTGCTTTTTCTTTTAATTTATTCCAACGGTTTGAGCCAATTTTGTCCAAAATAGGCAATGCTCCATCTTTTCCGCTGAATTTTGAAATTCGATGTAAAGAGTGAATGCTGATGTATAAAATGTCCTCATTTTTATACATAATGCGAATGGCTTCTTGTGTTTTCCCATTCATTTCTAGCTTTTCTAATCCGTCGTAACGCCCAATTCCATGATCTACATGAACAATAAAGTCACCTGGTTTTAAGCCATAAATATCTTTTAAGGTCATTGCCTCGCCACGCGAATATTTTTCACGCAAAGCAAAACGATGGTATCTGTTAAAAATATGGTGTTCGGTAATGATTGCAGTGGAATTATCGGTATCAACAAAACCTTCATGTAAATTTATTTTTTGAAGTTGATACGAAAAATCTTTTTGATTCGGCTGATCTTGTAAAATGGAATCAATTCGATTAAGTTGCGTTGCATTTCCCGAAGTGATGATGTTTGTGATGCCTTGCTGGTTGTTTTTTCGTATAAATCCAGTTAATAAATCGAAGTTTTTATTAAAATGAGGCAGCAAACTTGTGTTGAATTCAAAGGTAGTTTGATGTTGAAAGGATGGTGAATTCCCAAATTCAAATATTGGAAAAGATTCCATTCGATTTAGGAATAATTCCTTGTCAACAAAAAGTTTAGAAGGCTCTAAATGAGTAATTATGGAGCTTAGTTTATGATATGCTTCGGTACATTTTGTGTATTCACTTTCGACGCTTTTTAACACCTCCTTAAAATTTTCAACCCAAACCGCTGAATTTTCGGGCAGATGCTCAAAGAGTGAAACATGCTCTGTATTAACTTCTAAATCTTTAATGTTTGGAATTATATTAATGTGCTCAAAATACTCAATTGAAATTTGCGATTCAGTATCAAATGAGCGTATGGTTTCAACGGATTTTGTTCCCATCTCAATTCGATAGGGCTTATCGTATGAAAATGAAAAAATATCGATAATTCCACCTCTAACCGAAAATTGTCCGGGCTCAAAAACGAAATCGGATTGCTCAAATTTGTTTTCCAGAAAAAATTCCATTAAAAAGTCAACATCTAAACCGTCTTTTTTCGAAATTTTGAAGGTGTTTTTATTGAGTTGTTTTTTTGTGATAATTTTTTCGGTAATTGCTTCGGGATACGTAATTAGTATAATTTTTTTTCCGCTTGCAATTTTGGTTAATGCTTCCGAACGCATTAATACATTAGCGTTATCGTGAGCTTCAACTTCGTATGGTCGTCGATAGGAAGTCGGAAAAAAGATGATGTTTTTGTTTTTGTAATCAATTTCTTCCTCACTAAGTAATGCCTCGATGTCGTTATAAAAATAAGCAGCAGTTTCTTTATCAGGAAGAATGAAAAGATGTGTCCGCTTTTCGTGAAGTATTAGTTGAGCGGCAAAAATACTTTTAGCAGATCCAGCTAAATTTTTAAGAAGAATTTTTGTTTTTGAATTGGAGTCCTGAGTGGGAAAAAAATCAGAAAAACTAAAATCGGATTTACTTTTATTTAGATATTCAAGAATGCTATGCGGCTTCACTTTTTTTTTGCAAAGATAGTAAAAGAGTTAAAAGTTTAGAGTTAAGAGTT
>CAZFPO010000106.1:0-10052 GCA_964521105.1 uncultured Lentimicrobiaceae bacterium
ATATATGTTGTCGATTTGAAATGCTGAAATACACACTTTTTTAAACACTACCAATTTTTAAGACCTTCAAAACAACTTTCGGTTAAAATATCAAAAAATCTATTTTATCAATTCAAAAAAAATGTACTTTTGCACCATGCAAAGAATTCAAAAACACTTTTTTATTTCACTAATCCTTTTGGTAATTCTTGTTAGCTCTTGTAACAAGTATCAAAAAATATTAAAAAAGGGCGATTTAGAACTTAAATATCAAACCGTATTTAAACTATACGAAAAAGAAGATTATATCACAACTCTTCAGTTTTTAGATGAACTAATTCCACTCTATCGGGGCAGCGATAAACTATCCAAATTAATGTATATTTATCCATACTGCTATTTAAAAAATGGCGATTATATGGTGGCGGCATATCATTTTAAGCAGTATGCTCGATTATATCAAGGTACTCCTGAAGGCGAAGAGTGCGACTATATGGCTGCTTATTGCTCTTATCTCGATTCTCCTCCACCCAGTCTCGAACAAACAAATACATCGGTTGCTATTAGCGAATTGCAGCTTTTTATAAACAAATATCCAAAAAGTGAAAAAGTTACAAAATGTAACGAATTAATAGATGAACTTAGGGCTAAACTTTCAAAAAAAGATTTTGATATTGCTAAATTATACTATAATATCGAAAGTTATAACGCTGCTTCTATCGCCTTTAATAATTTAATTAAAGACTACCCAGATACAAAATACCGAGAAGAGGCATGCTTTTATTTAGTCAAAAATTACTATGAATATGCTATAAGAAGTACGGATGCAAAAAAGAAAGAGCGTTTTTTAAAAGCAATTGAAGCTAATCAAAAACTTATTGAAAACTACCCTCAATCAAAGTACATTAAAGAAAGCGAAATCATTGCAAAAATGTCGCAAAAACAAATTGAAAAAATACAATAATTAATCAATTATATATAAAATGGACTACAGAAAGTATAATACAGATTCACATGCTGTAACACGTAATTTAAATGATTTCGATAAAGAAACCGTTAATATTTATGAAAGTATTGTTGTGTTAGCAAAAAGAGCTAATCAAATTTCTGCTGATTTAAAAGAAGAGTTAAATCGAAAAATTAACGAATTTTCAACTTCAAACGATAATTTAGAAGAAGTTTTTGAAAATCGCGAACAAATCGAATTAGCACGCTATTACGAACAACTTCCTAAACCTACTCTTATGTCTATACATGAATTTCTTCATGATATGGTTTATTACAGAAATCCATCTAAAGAAAAAGATTCATTAGAGTAAAATCCGCTTCGATGTCGGAAAAAAAGAAAATATTACTTGGTATTACGGGAGGAATCGCGGCTTATAAATCGCTTTTCCTCATTCGTTTATTAATTAAAAACAACTATCAGGTTAAAGTTATTGCTACAAAAAACGCATTAAAATTTATTACGCCTCTAAGCATCGAAACATTAAGTCAAAATAAACTTTATTCCGATGTATTTAACTCGCCTGATGAATACAATACTGAGCATATTTCAATTAGCGACGAAGCAGATGTTTTAATTGTTGCTCCAGCTACTGCCAATATTATTGGAAAATTTGCGAACGGAATTGCCGACGACGCCCTTTCTACAACTTTTTTAGCTTTTAATAAACCTGTTTTTATTGCACCAGCCATGAATTGTAAAATGATGGAGCATTATTCAGTGGAAAAAAACATACATTATTTAAAAAATAATGGAGTTAATTTTATTGAACCAGAATTTGGCGATTTAGCTTGTGGTTATCAAGGACGTGGACGCATGGCTGAACCCGAAGCAATTTTTAATGAAGTGCACAATTTTTTTAATAAAAACACTTCGTTTAAAGGGAAAAAAGTGCTCATTACCGCAGGTCCTACTTATGAAGCTATCGACCCAGTACGTTTTATCGGAAATAATTCAAGCGGCAAAATGGGGTTTGCGTTAGCCGAAGAATTTTGTAAAAAAGGAGCGGAGGTTGTTCTTGTAGCTGGTCCAGTTGCATTGGATACTCCTAGTAATGTTAGACGGATTAATGTTACCTCGGCGGCGGAAATGCTTAATGCTTGCAAAACCGAATTTCCATCAGCAGATATTACCATTATGGCTGCTGCTGTAGCCGACTATAAACCCACAGAAGTGAGTGAATTAAAAATAAAAAAATCAGATACAAATATTGATTTACATCTTACTAAAACAACCGATATACTTGCAGAGTTAGGAAAATCAAAAACTTCTAATCAACTATTAATCGGCTTTGCTTTAGAAACTAATAATGAAAAGGAAAATGCATTATCAAAATTGCACACTAAAAACCTCGATTTTATCGTTCTTAATTCCTTAAACGACAATGGTGCTGGCTTTGCTTATAATACCAATAAAGTTAGCATTATTGATAAACAGGGACGAATTACCGACTATCCTTTAAAATCTAAAAAAGAGGTAGCTCGTGATATTTTGTTACAAATTGAAAAACAAATGAAGTAAATCAATAGAACAAACACTTATGAAACAAATAAAATCGACATTTCTGTTATTGATATTCATGATTGCAACCGCTGCTTCGACAATAGCACAGGAGTTTATTTGTCAGGTTATGGTAAATACCTCAAAAATTCAAACAGCCGACAAAACACGTTACGAAACACTACAAAAAGATTTATATGAGTTTGTAAACAACAGAACATGGTCAAACTATCAATTTAAACCCGAAGAAAAAATTGAATGTAGTATTATGATTATTTTAGACGACCCTGGGTCAAGCAACGAAATGAAAGGAACCATGACAGTCCAGCTTCGTCGCCCAGTGTTTAAATCATCATATAATACCGTTTTAATGAATTATATCGATAAAGACATTCAATTTACTTACGTCCAAAACGAACCTTTAGAATATGTAGAAAATGCTTTTACTAATAATTTAACCTCGCTTATAGCATTTTATGTAAACATGTTTTTAGGTATGAGTTTCGATACTTTTAGCCAAAATGGTGGCAGTGAGTTTTATCAAAAAGCAAACAGCATAGTAAATACTTGTCAAAATAGAAGCGAAACAGGTTGGAAATCGTTCGAAAATCAAAAAAACCGTTATTGGATGGTCGAAAACCTTCAAAATTCAACCTATGCCAAAGTTCGAGAATTTTTGTATAAATACCACCGTTTAGGGTTAGATGCCATGGCTGATAATGTTGACCAGGCCCGACAGGTAATTACCGAAAGCCTCGAATTGCTTCAAATGGCAAATCGCGAACGTCCAGGACTTTTTATAATTTCGATGATTGTTATGGCAAAATCAGATGAAATTATAAATATTTATTCTCAAGCAAATCAAACCGAAAAAACTAAGGTGGTGGCAATTATGCGAGAACTTGACCCAGCAAATGCTGCAAAGTATCAACAAATAGTTACGCCAAAATAATTGCTCATGCTTAAATCGTTAATAGTCGAAAATTATGCTCTCATAAAAAGAGTTGAAATTAATTTCGACAGTGGATTTAACGTTATTACTGGCGAAACTGGTGCCGGTAAATCAATTTTAGTGGGTGCTCTTTCACTTTTATTAGGGCAACGTGCCGATAGCGATATGGTGTCGGATTCTGCCAAAAAATGTATAGTCGAAGGCTTATTTAATATTCAAAGTATTACCGTGAATGATTTTTTTCAAAATCACGACCTCGATTTTGATACTCAAATTATAATTCGTCGAGAAATAAATACGCAAGGAAAATCTAGAGCTTTTATAAACGATACACCAGTGGGGCTAAATATTCTTAAAGAATTAAGTTTAATACTTTTTGATATTCACTCACAACACGAAAACTTGTTAATTACAAATAATAATTTTCAGTTAAATTTAGTAGATCAATATGCTCAAAATAAATTAATAAAGGATTCATACCAAGAAGTGTATAAAAATTTTAAAACACTTCAGAATGAACTTGATGAGTTAATTAAAGCCGAAACAAAGGCATTGAGCGATCGCGATTATTATGAGTTTTTATTTAATGAACTTTCTTCTTCAAATATCTCCGAAAACGAAATTTCTATAATCGAAGAAGAGTTAAATACACTTCAAAATATTGAAACTATAAAACAATCTTTAGCTAAAACCGAATTAATTTTACGTTCATCAGATTATAATGTTCATCAACTTTTGGTTGAAGTAAAACACTCACTTTCCGAAATTAAAGATTATTTCACCAATGCAAGCGAATTGTACGAACGCATAAATTCTGCGTTAATCGAATTAGACGACGTAGCTAACGATGTTGATAGAATTGGAAATGATTTAAATAATAATCCCGAGCGTCTTGCTTTTTTAACCGAACGTTTAAATTTTTTAAATCATCTTTGTGTTAAACACCGAGTTAATGATACTAACGAGTTAATTGCTTTAATGAATGAGTTCGACGAGAAGTTGCAATCAATTTCGAGTTTAAGCGATAAAATTGAGACGTGCAAAAAAGAGGTTAAATTTGTTAACGAAAAAATGAAAGTTGTAGCTAATGAACTCTCAAAATCTCGAAAAAATGCCATTCCTAAAATAATTTCAGAACTTTCGATAATTGCTAAAGATTTGGGAATGCCCGATATTCAATTAAATTTTAAGCAAGATACCTCCGAAAATTACAACATTGAAGGCATTGACCATATCGAAATCCAATTTTCGGCAAATAAAGGAATGCCGTTGCGTCAACTAGATAAAGTTGCTTCGGGAGGTGAATTATCTAGAATTATGTTGGCAGTAAAATCAATAATTTCTGATAAAAAATTAATTCCTATTGTTGTTTTTGATGAAATAGATACCGGTGTTTCGGGCGATATTGCTGCTAAAGTTGCTTCAATTATGAAAAAAATGTCTAATTCAATGCAAATTATCGCCATTACTCATTTGCCTCAAATTGCTGCAAAAGCAGATGCTCACTATTGGGTTTATAAACAAAAATTCGATGATGTTACAGTATCTAATATTAAAGTTTTAACCCAAGAAGAACGAGTTAACGAAATTGCTAAAATGATTAGTAACGATACAATTAGCCAAGCGTCAATTGTTGCTGCAAAGGAACTTCTGAGTATATAAGTTTGTATTTAAAAAGTGGCTTAATGATTTGTAGTTTTTTCGAGCTTTTTAAAACTCCATTTAAGTACAATTGGGGTGGTAAGTGTTGTTAAAACTCCCATAATTACTAAAATCGAAAAAATTTCATCGCTTATAAGTCCCGATTTGTGTGCAATGTTTGCTATCATCAACTCCATGATACCACGCGCATTTAAACCAAAGCCGATAATACGCGAAATTTTAGCATTTAATCCGGCTATTCTACACCCAAAATATCCACCAATTATTTTTGAAAAATAAGAAACTATTAATATGGCGACAAGCAGTCCTATGTTGTTAATTGCCATTAAATTAAATTCAAGTCCAATTCCTGCAAAGAAAATTGGTGCTAAAAAACCCATAGCTAAACTTCGAGTTGCACCTTCTACATTCTTGAAATTTTTTTCTCCTATAATTGAGTCGTTTATTAACATTGAGGCAAAAAAAGCTCCTATTATAAAATGAAATCCTAAGGATTCGGTTATAGTTGAAAAAATTAAAATAAATACAAAAAATAAGGCAAATAGAGCTTCTTTCCCTTTAATAAATGAAAGTAACTTATTTAACGAAACTTCTAAATAATTGCCAGTTTGAGTGATTTTTCTAATTAAGTAGTACCCCAAAGCCAATATAACTATAAATAAAAATAGTTTTAACAATGAGATGGAAGCAATAATTGCTACAGATGAAATGGAAATGTTTGTATCTTTAATGTTTAACAAAATCCCTAAAATAGTTAGGGCTAACACATCGTCAAAAATGGCTATTGAAATTATCTTTTGACCAGCTTCTGAATTTAATTTTCCTAAATCCATTAATATTCTGATACTTACGGGTAATGCCGTAATGGCTATACAAAGCCCTATAAACATGGTTGTCATTAATTCGAGCCCAAACAAGTAACCTACTAAAAAACCACTAAATAATGGTATAAAAAAAGCCATAATGGAAATAATGATACTTCGTCCTTTTAGAGATTTTAAAATGTCATCAATATTTATTTCAAGACCGGCAATTATTGCTAATAAAAAAATACCTAATTCCGAAATTACTTTTATGTCCTCGGTTCGATGAATGAAATTTAACAAACTTGGTCCTAAAATTATTCCAGCTAATATTTCCCCAATCATCGATGGCTGTTTTACTCGCTCGAATATCTCTCCAAAAAACTTTGCAGTTACTAATAGGATAAGGAGATTTGTGAAAAATGGAAGTTCAAAATAGGGAATATCCATAAATTTTTTTTAAGCGAATACAAAAATACAAAATAGAATTGTTTTGCAATAAATGTTTGTTAAAATTATCTTTTTATAACTTTTTTTGTAAGTGTTTATGAATTTGGTTTCTTAGTTAAAAAAAATATTAATCGAGCAGAAGCTCATTAAGGTGTTATAGATATTATTTCTCATCAAGCATTATTCAACCCCAATTAATCAATAGGAGATTTAAAAAAATAGAACTACTAAACTTTTGGGGTTAATTCGTTTCAGCGACATTATCACTGATTTTGGGTTAAATATTTTTAAAAACAATAAAGCATTACTCAATAAAATCTTATCTTTGACTTATGTTTTTCAAACAATCATTAGTATATAAGCAAGTTTCATTTTTCCTATTAATGGCATTTAGCCTTATTTTTATTTTAGGAACATATTTTTATTTTTACTCTCGAGATGCCATTATTAACCGTACTTATGACCAGCTAACTTCTATTCGTGAGACTAAAAAAAATCAAATTGAATATTTTTTTAACGAAAGAATTAATAATGCTCGGTATTTGGCAAAGTCTTCAACTGCCAAACTAATGTACAATGATATCATTGAAAATCAAAATAAAAATAACAAAAAATATAAATCGGAAATTGGATTTGAGTACTACGGATTTTTAAATATTCATTTTGTTGAACAATCAAAATCGGATATTATAATAAATAGTTTAGATCAGGAGCAATCATGTATTTCGGATGAATTTTTAGTTGCTCAAATGAGGAATTTGTGGATTAAAATTTCGTCTGGCGAAGAGTATGTTATGAGCGACTATATAAAGCGATTTAAAAACGACTTTACTCCGGTAATTTGGCTTGGAATTCCTTTTTTTGAAGATAGCGATACGGTAAATAAAAAGATGATTGTTTTTGAAATTCCATCAACATCAATTACGAATACACTTTTAAAATACTCCGCCGAAAAGGGTTTTGGATATTCCGGAGAAGCGTATTTAGTGGGCGATGATTTTAAATTACGAAGTGAATCGAGATTTTTAAAAAATGCCATATTAAATATTGAGGTAAAAAGCGAAGCTGCAAAAAACGCACTTAACGGTATGGAAGGAAAAATGGTAACCCGCGATTATCGAAATATCGAAGTGTATTCATCGTATGCACCTATTAATATTTTTGGTCACAAATGGGCTATTCTATCCGAAATTGATTATCACGAAGCAATGAAATCAATTATTGCAATGAGAAACGATATTATCTTTTTAACCATTATAATATTCTTATTTATTTTATCAATTTCAGTGTTTTTGGCTTTAACCATTGTTAATCCAATTCGAAAACTCGAAAAAGCAGCCCTCAAAATTGGACAAGGTGAATTTGATGTTCAACTCGAAACAAATTCAAAAGACGAAATAGGCTCACTTACTCGTTCATTTAATCAAATGGCTAATAAGCTTACCACCATTACATCTGAATTAAAAGAACGTGAACAGAGATTAAATCATTTTTATGAAGCTACGCTCGAAGGAATTTTAATTCATGATAATGGTAAACCAATTCTGATAAATCAAGCATTGATTAATATTACGGGTTATGATGAACCTGAAATTATGGCAATGAAAGTATCAGATTGGATTTCTAAATATTCGGTAGATTTTCCTTTTTTTGAAACTACGTTAATTGGTAAAAACGGTAAAAATATTGATGTTGAAATTCAAAATAACACATTGCCCTTTAATAATTCAACCGTAAATGTTGCTATTATTCGCGACATTAGTTTGCGAAAAAAAACAGAAAAAAATCTAATTGAAGAACGAAAAGAACGTTTGTCAGCACTTTTTAATGGTCAGGAAATCGAACGTCAGAGAATTTCCAGAGAATTACACGATGGCCTGGGACAAAAAATGGCAGGAATTAAACTTAAACTAGAAAATATCCCCAATGTTGTTGATGAAAAAACTCAAACTCTAATTAATAGTATTAAACAAAATCTAACATCTTCGATTGACGAACTTCGGAGAATTTCGTACGATTTAAGACCTCCTGTATTAACTGAGTTGGGGCTGATTTCAACCCTCGAAAATTTATGTAAAGAATTCGAAACAGACTCAAACACTCATTGTGAGTTTTCATACTTTGGAAACCTTAACAATATTCCTTTAAAAACGTCAACCTATTTTTACCGAATTTGTCAGGAGGGTTTAAACAATATTGCTCGTCATGCCGAAGCCAAAAACGTTCAACTTCAATTATTTGAAAATAAAACACATTATATTATTATTTTAGAAGATGATGGCAAAGGTTTTTATTATTCCAAAGAAATGAGAACCAAGGGAAATGGACTTTTTAACATGAATGAACGCGTAGTGCTACTAAATGGTATAATAACAATTGAATCGCAAATTGGAAAAGGAACAACGGTCCGAATTAAGGTACCCAAAGTATTGGATTTGTAATTAATAAAAAAAAGAGTATGTCAAAAATCAAAATTTTATTGGTAGATGATCATCAAATAATATTAGATGGAATTAAATTAATGCTTGAAGGAGAAGCAAATTTTGATATTTGTGGTATGGCTGAAGATGGCAAACAAGCATTTGCTTTAGCAAAAGAGTTATTGCCAGATATTATAATTACTGATATTTCGATGCCACATTTGACAGGAATTCAGCTAATTGAACAAATTAAAAAAAATAACTTACCTGCAAAAGTTATTATTTTATCAATGTATGCTTCCGAAGACTATGTTTGTAGTGCCATTAAAGCGGGGGCTAATGCATACTTGACAAAACAAAATACTAAAAAATCAGAAATAATTGAAGCGATTTATACTGTTTTAAACGGCGAAGAATATTTTAGCCCAGATGTTTCAAAGGTTATTATGAAAAATTATGTAGAACATGCAAAAAAAGGAAGTTCGTATGAGTTAAAAACTACTACGTTAACATCTCGCGAAAAAGAAATTTTAAAGCTCTATGCCGAAGGGTTTTCAAATCAGGAAATTGCCGATAAACTTTCCATTAGTAACCGAACGGTTGATGCTCATAAAAATAACATTATGCAGAAATTTAACTTTAAAAGCACCGTCGAAATGGTGAAATTTGCAATCCGTAATAATTTGGTTGACATTTAAAATGTGCTAATGATTTAATGTGCTAATGTGCTAATTCTGGACTTCGAGCGGAGTCGAGAAGTGTAAATATTACAATGATTTTATTTGAAGATTCACGGAGGTTGAGGGATTTTGCACTGAGGGAATTCGAAGTGTCGAAACCGAATTACAAATTTGAAGAGTTGAAAATGAGTTGATTTGTAGATTTGAAAATGTGTTAATTTTTCAATATGCTAATGTGCTAATGATTTAATATGCTAATTTTTTCACCGCGATAGCGTAATCAAACAGATAAGCTGATACCTTTGAAATCTAAAAATTCTAAAATTGCTAAAATCGTGCGTTGGGTAGGAAAAAACGGCGAGGGTGGCGGTGGCGAGAATGACATAAAGAATTACAAATCTTAAAAGTGCTTTAGCATTGTTTCGGTGCTAACCGAAACCGACTTTTATTAGATTTGTTGCTTTATGGCAGTGCGGGGGGATAGCATCGTTTTTTCTTGACTTTTTTGGATACTTTTTGTGTCAAGACAAAAAGTATCGAAGAAATTAGTATTTTTACAAAAACATATTCCAATTGAGCCATAATTATAAAACCAATTTG
>CAZFPO010000107.1:0-10038 GCA_964521105.1 uncultured Lentimicrobiaceae bacterium
CACTTTTTTACTTCGGAAATTTAAACCTTATTCCACAAAATATTTAGTAATGCCAAAAAAAATAACTTTGTTGTAAGCTTTAAAAATAGCCCAATAAAAAATATTAAAAACATTAATCATGATAGCAACCGAAATATTAAAAGAATTAGAAAACTACGGTGAAGAGAGTATTAAAAAAACATTAATAAAACATGGTGCAAAAGAACCATTTTTTGGGGTAAAAGTCGAAAATTTAAAAAAAATTGTCAAAAAAGTAAAAAAAAATCACACTTTATCACTTGAATTATATAAAACAGGAAATTCTGATGCGATGTATTTAGCTGGATTAATAGCCGATGAAACACAAATTACCGAAGCACAACTTGATGAATGGATTGAAAACGCCTATTGGTATTATTTAAGTGAACACGCTGTTCCTTGCGTTGCAGCCGATACAAATTATGGACTTGAAATTGGAATGAAATGGATAAAATCAAATAAGGAGCATATCGCATCGGCTGGCTGGTCAACATTGACAAATATTGCTCGAATTGGAGCAAACATTGATGTTAAATTGTTTAGCAATTTACTTGACATGGTTGAACAAAACATCCATCAATCGCCAAATAGAGTTCGCTACACCATGAACAATTTTGTTATAGCCTGTGGTACATTCATAAGCGAATTGACCGAAAAATCGATTACTATTGCTAATAAAATTGGCAAAATTGATGTTGAAATGGGTGGTACTGCTTGTAAAGTTCCTTTAGCAAAAGAATACATTGAAAAAGCCAAAGTTCAAGGAATTATTGGCAAAAAAAGAAAATCGGCACGTGCTTAAATTTTAAACTTAACTTTTTCGTAAGGAAATTCTTTCGCTAATTCGCCTGAATAATAAAAGTCGAATCCAACAGCACCAAATGTGTATACTTTATCGCCAATTTCGATGTGAGAGCCTCCAACCTGAGGATCGGCTTTTGGCACCGAAGCCGCATATCCAACATTGAAAAGTGTTGTTAAAATTTCGGGTCTATCCGAAATATCAAAATGAGCTCTCTCCCACTGAACTTTAACTTGGTGTAAAAATAAGCCAGTGTACAAATATGAATAAAAATGATTACGATAATCAACCAAACGGTTAAAACGAGCCGTAGTATAGTCTCCAATACCTTCGGGATAATCCAATAACTTTTCAAATTTTTTGTGAATATAAAATTCTGAAGTCGAATCCTTTAAACATTTTTCGATTTTAGCTCCTGTAAAATCTTTTATACCTGTAACTCCAAGCGAAAATTGATTCTCAACCGAAAGAACTTTATTTGGAGCAATATAACTTTTAAAAACTTCACGTTTAGAATTAAATAAACGAATTTGTTCGCCAATCAAACAACATACAATAAGTCGTGACTCCACACCACTTAGTTTAGCAGCACTGTCAATCAACGCTTTATCCTTAATTATGGAGTGTTTTAAAATGGTCCACTCAGGCACATTCATCCAAACAAAGCAGTTTGACAAAGTATCTTTTTTCGCAATTTTAGTGTTAAATATCTCTTCTCCTCTTTTTATTAAATCGAGATACTCCTGATTTTCACCCAGTTTCATTTCAACAGCCGCTATCATTTTTGAACCTAACGAAGCATCGTGAGAGTAAAGAAGACCATCGAGCATTAAGTTAG
Source organism: uncultured Lentimicrobiaceae bacterium (assembly GCA_964521105.1). Taxonomy (GTDB): domain Bacteria; phylum Bacteroidota; class Bacteroidia; order Bacteroidales; family WCHB1-69; genus JAQUGA01. Next base: position 1,659 of record CAZFPO010000107.1, read on the forward strand.
CATTAACTGGATAAAATTTACTAATAACCATTATCTTGTAAAAATCCATAGCTCGCTTGTTATCTAATCCAGCAAAATAGGTTGAATCGTTAAACACTCCATTTTCATCTTTATTTGCTAATTCTTGATATATTCTATCGTTTTTATCTACTCCACCTGGGTCGTTTGTAATTTTAAATTTTACAGCAAAGTAAACTGCAGTTAGTAAAAAACCATAACAAGCAAAACCGATAACAACAGTATAAAGTGAAATCTTGCCAATTTTTTTTAACAATCGACTTCTATTACTCATAATATCAATACATTAAGTTTTAATTTTGAAATTTTGTGCAAAATTAACTCTTTTTTTAATTCAATAATTAATTTACTAAAAAATTACTTTAGGTATAAGCTTAAATCCCAATCATTTTCAACTGGAAAAGAGGATTCTGTATCTGTTTCTAATATTAATATATAAGGACAACGAAATATTTAGTGAACCTTAGTGCCTTCGTGTCTTCGTGGCAGTCAGAAAAAGTGATGTTTTTTTATAGAATTTCTATGTGCCTTTGTGTTTTAAAAAATGAATTCCTATGTGCCTATGTGTTAAAAAAAATCTATTCATCAAAATAGCCACGAATACACGAATAAATTTTGTGAACCTTTGTGCCTTTGAGCCTTTGTGGCAGAAAATTTTATTTACACAGTGTTACACAGATTACTAAAGCAATTGCACAGTGTTTCACAGTGTAAGACAAAGAAAAATCACAGTGAAACTCTGTGAGTATTTTGTGAAACATAGTGTAAATTTCCATCCCAAAAAGAAAGTTTTGCACAATGGAAAAATTTTAGCAACAGAAAATAGCTACGAATACACGAATGAAATTTTGTGAACCTTAGTGCCTTTGAGTCTTAGTGGCAAAAAAACAAGTAGTCAATCTTATCTGGAACTTATATTTCTTCTATAGTTAAAAAAAACTGGAACCATATAAGGCATATAAGGGAATATAAGGTTTTGGATAAATTTTGTTTATCATTGCTTAGAATTTGAATCAACCGATGATTAGCAAAGGTTAACAACATTCAACTGTTAAAAAGAATTTTATATACAAAAACATTGTACGGTAAAATTTATGTACGTTTGTAAATTAGATTAAAACCGTCTGAGCTATGGCAGGAAAGAATACCGTAAAAAATTCTACTAAAAATCAATATACCGACGATATAAAGCCCGAAAAAAAAAGCAAATCGACTAAATCAAGCCGTTTTGAGAGTTTTATTCAATTTTTAAAAAATGACCGAACACATCAAGCATTTGGAATTTTTTTACTTACATTTTCAATTTTTTTGTTCATTTCCTTTATATCTTACCTATTTTATTGGCAAAACGACGACAATTTAATTGATTCTTCCGTTAATTCTATTCTCTTTGATTCATCAATAACGGTTCAAAATTGGATGGGTAAAATTGGCAGTTTATCTTCTTATATGTTTATTAAAAAAGGGTTTGGAATTCTTTCATTTGGATTTTTATTTCTATTTTTTATATATGGATTAAAACTTACTTTCGACTACAAAATCTTACCATTAGTTCGCTCAACACTCTATACTTTTTTCTTTATTCTCTGGGGTTCAACGTTTTTAGGTTTTTTATTTTTAAATAGTATTTACAATATTGTAGGTGGTTCGTTTGGTTTTCAAATGAACATTTGGTTAATATCTATAATTGGACAAATAGGAACTATTTTATTTCTGATTGCCTTAGTTATAATTTTTGCAATCATTGAATTTAACGTATCATTTAAAGGCATGCTTGATAAACGAACAAGGGTGAAAACAAGCAATAACGTAGAAGAAGAAAATGATGAAGATGAATTTTCAATAATTGAAGACACTGAAAACGCAAATGATGATGAGGAGGATGACATCATAGAAGATGGAATGCTCGATTTTGAGTTAAAAACCATTGAAAAAAAACCTGAAGAAAAGCATTCGATACCACTAAAAACCGAAACCTCATCTACTCTTTTTGAAAATAAAACAAAACCAGAATTTGAAAATAAGACGGACATTTCGTTTGATGAAAAAAATGAAAAAATCAAATCTAAAGCATCTGATGAAATAAAAGGTGATGATGATTTTGAAATAATTATCCCCGATGAAGAGGAAACCATTGATTTTGAATCTTCCGATGAGATAGTTCATTATACTATTGACACAGAATATGACCCAAGATTGGATTTGGATTCCTATCAATTTCCACCCATCGATTTATTAGTAGACTACCAGATAGATCAAGTAGGTGCAAATGTAAAAAATGAGGAATTGCATGCCAACAAAGATAGGATTATAGATACTTTAAAGAATTACTCCATTCAAATTGATAAAATTTCTGCTACCATTGGACCAACCGTTACTTTATACGAAATTGTTCCAGCTCCAGGTGTTCGAATTTCGCGAATCAAAAATTTGGAAGATGATATTGCTTTAAGTTTAGCTGCACTTGGTATTCGAATAATTGCACCAATTCCAGGCAAGGGAACTATCGGTATAGAGGTTCCTAACTCAAACCCCGAAATTGTTCCAATGCGTAGTATATTATCCTCAGAAAAATTTGTAAATTCAAAATTCGATTTACCTATTGGAATTGGAAAAACAATTTCAAACGAAAGTTTTATATACGATTTAGCAAAAATGCCTCATTTATTGATGGCTGGAGCAACCGGACAGGGAAAATCAGTTGGATTAAATGCAATTATTGCTTCCTTAGTTTATAAAAAGCATCCTGCTGAATTAAAATTTGTGATGGTCGATCCTAAAAAAGTAGAATTAACTCTATTTTCAAAAATTGAACGTCATTATTTGGCTAAACTACCCGATTCGGAAGAAGCAATTATTACCGATACCAAAAAAGTTGTTCGCACGATTAACTCGTTATGTATCGAGATGGATCAACGCTACGATTTACTTAAAGATGCTCAATGTAGAAATTTAAAAGAGTACAATGTAAAATTTATTCAACGCAAACTAAATCCCGAAAATGGGCACCGATACTTACCTTACATTGTTTTAGTGGTGGACGAATTTGCCGATTTAATCATGACGGCAGGAAAAGAAGTGGAAATGCCAATTGCCCGTTTAGCTCAGCTTGCCCGAGCTATTGGAATACATTTAATTATTGCTACTCAACGACCATCGGTAAATATTATTACAGGAACAATTAAGGCAAACTTCCCTGCTCGAATTGCTTTCCGAGTTACTTCAAAAATTGATTCACGTACAATTTTAGATACCAGTGGTGCCGAACAATTAATTGGTCGAGGAGATATGCTCCTTTCTACTGGTAACGATTTAATACGCCTACAATGTGCTTTTGTCGACACTCCCGAAATTGAAAGTATTACTGAATTTATTGGATCACAGCGTGGTTATCCAAGTGCTCTTTTACTTCCCGAAGTGGCAGATGAAGAAGCCGAAGGTATTGCCGATTTTGATATCGACGACCGCGATGCTATGTTTGTGGAAGCAGCTCGAATTATTGTGGCTACCCAACAGGGCTCAACTTCGCTATTGCAACGCAAATTAAAACTGGGGTATAATCGTGCCGGACGAATCATCGACCAACTCGAATCACTTGGAATTGTTGGTCCATTTGAAGGCAGTAAAGCTCGCGAAGTTAGAATTAAAACCGAAATGGAACTCGACGAATTTTTACGAAATAATAATTTGGTATAGTGATTGTTTAATTTTACATAAATCCATCAAACATGAACTCCATCAAATCCATTTTAAGCATCATTTTAGTGTTCAGTATTATTCTTTTATTCGCTCCTATCAAAACTTTAGGGCAAATTAACGATAACTCAGCCGAAATACTAGATAATGTTGCGAAAAAAACCAAATCTTTAAAAACCATTAAAATAGCTTTTTTGTTTAAACACGAAAAAAATAAAAGTGTACAAAAATCGGTTAAAGGAAATGTTTTGGTTAAAGGAGATAAATACGTTTATTCTTTCGAAAATCAAGTAATTTATTGTGATGGAAAAACCACTTGGACTTACTCGGCAGAAACAAACGAAGTAACGATAAATCATGCTACAAACAATGCCGAAGAGGATAATATTAACCCAGCATATTTTTTAAACGATTACAAAATAAAATTTAAACCTAAACTAATTCGAGAGTCAATAATTAATGGAAAAACGATTCAAATTATCGATTTAACCCCTTTAAAAGCTCGCTCCTACTCACGAATACGTGTCGAAATTGACAAAGCCAAACAACAAATAGTTCAACTCACAATTATTGATAAAGAAGGTGATATGTTTGTTTATGTAATTACAAGTTTTGTTTCAAATCAAACAATTAATGATACAGAATTTGTATTTGACCCCTCGAAATACAAAAATATTGAAATTATAGATATGAGGTAAAATATGGGGAAAACGATTCATTTAAAATTCATACTTCCTATAATTGTTGCCGTTTTGCTCTTGGCTTTAAATTCATGTCGCCCTACTCGAAATATTCCCGAAAATAGCTACTATTTAAAGGAAAATATAATTAAAACAGATATTCCAAATTTTGACACATATAGTTTAAATTCGCTGGCAAAACCTACTACTAATCGAAAATTTTTCGATATTATTAAACTAAAAGTAAGAGTTTATTCGATGTTTAATGGTGGACGTTCGCGAAGATATAAAAATTGGATAAAGACAAATTTTGGAGAGCCACCTGTTCTTTTAGACACTAATTTTGCACTCTATTCGGCTTCGCAAATGAAACTTTACATGAATAATAACGGTTATTTTAATGCTACGGTGGAACCCAAAATTAAATATTCAAAAAAATCAGCAAAAGTTGAATATAATATTCGTTGTGGCGAGCCATATAAATTAATTTCAAAATCGTATCAAATTGAAGATAAGGAAATTGAATCGATAGTTTTTGCCGACACCACCAACACATTACTAACACAAAATATCAATTTTAGTACTTCCCTATTATCTGCCGAACGCGACCGAATAATCAGTAATTTAAGAAATTCAGGCTATTATAATTTTGCTAGGGAATACATTTCGTATCAAATAGACACAAATTATCTTTCCAATTCATTTTCGCTTCAAATTAACATCTTAAATCCTATTGATAAAGATAGTTTGATATTACCTCATAATCGATATAAAATAAATTCAGTAAATATTTTTACCGAATACAATCCTTTAAACACTAATCAAACATACGATAAAAACATCACTTTACAAACAAAAGAATTTGGAGATACTGTTTATACTCCCTACTCGTTTTTTTACAATAACAAACTAGCATATCGAACACAAGTTTTAACAAACTCCATACTCATTAAGCAAGGCGACTGGTACAGTTTGCGAAATTCAAATTTAACCTTTAATCGATTAAACGACTTGCGAAATTTTGGATATATCAACATTTTGCATAGTATTGTAGTAGATACCTCAAACAATAATCAACCATTATTAGACTGTAATATTTTCTTAAATCCTTTAAAAAAACATGAATTTTCAATTGAAACAAAAGGGACAAACTCGGGCGGAAATTTAGGTGCAGGACTAGATGTTTTTTACTACAATCGAAACGTGTTTAAAAGAGCTCAGATTTTTAGTGCACGAATTGGTGGGGCTTTTGAAGCTCAAAAAGTAATTGGGGATGCTAACCAAAATCAAAAAACATTATTCATTTTCAACACCCTTGAAGTAAGTTCAAATATTAAATTGGAAGTCCCTTCGTTTATTTTTCCTATTCGAACATCCTTAAATAAAAAATTATTCCGACCAAAAACCATATTTCAAATTGGAGCAAATTATCAACAACGACCCGATTATACACGTTTAGTTGGAAATATTTCGTTTGGCTACGAATGGCGTCAATCCAAAGAAATTAGACACCTACTTTACCCTATCGATATAAATACCGTTAAAATCAATCCCGACTCTTCTTTTTTGGCAGTTTTAAATCAATTCAACCGCAGAATACGTGAACAATACTCCGACCACCTTGTATTTGCTTTAAAATACAGTTTCATCTATTCAAATCAGCTCAAAAAAGACCAAATTAACTACTCGTTTATACGCTTTAATATCGAATCGGTAGGAAATGCATTAAACACATACAATGCACTAACCAAGGGTGAAAAAAATTCATCCAATCAATATTTATTATTTGGAATTCCTTATGCAAATTATGTTTCGGCAGATATTGATTTAAGGCATTATATAAAAGTAACCGATGAATCGGTGCTAGCCTTAAGAAGCAATTTTGGGTTTGGCATTCCCCTTCTGAATTCATGGTCGATCCCTTTTGAAAAAAGCTATTTTTTAGGTGGAGCAAATAGCATGAGAGGTTGGCGGATGAGAACATTAGGACCAGGTTCGTATCAATCGGATAATAATTTTGAACGCTCTGGAGATTTAAAAATGGAACTGAATGTTGAAATGAGATTTCCTATTTGGTCGTACTTTAAAGGTGCCTTTTTTGCCGATGGTGGAAACGTTTGGTTAATGCGCGAAAACTTGACTGTACCAAACGGAAATTTCCAAACAACCCGCTTTTACAAAGAAATTGCATTGGATGCCGGAGCCGGAATACGCTTAGACTTTGATTTTTTTATCGTTCGTTTTGATGGTGCTTTTAAATTATATAATCCCGAAAAAAATGAAACTGAAAGATGGCGATTTAAAGGACTTTCGTTCAAGGATTTTGTGCTAAATTTTGCAATTGGATACCCATTCTAACATCCGATTATGATTCACCCCAAGCTTAAACTTTTTACCGAAAATTTTTCGTACGATGCCACAAAAAATCAGATCGAATTTTTTGAGCAAATGGATGATTTTTTGCAAGATTTTTCAAATCCAGCAATTTTTGTTTTAAGTGGTTATGCCGGAACTGGAAAAACGAGTGTGGTTAGTGCATTAGTAAAAACATTGCCCAATTTTAAAAAACGAAGTATCTTGCTCGCTCCTACCGGACGAGCTGCCAAAGTTCTGGCACAATACACTCAAAAAAAAGCCATTACCATTCATAAAAAAATTTACGCATTCGACATCGGAACCGACGACATCGGAAGTTTAATGTTGGACGAAAATAAACATAAAAACACCCTTTTTATTGTCGATGAGGCTTCGATGATTCCCGCACATACCAAAGGAGAATCCGCCGATTTATTTAGCAGTAGAAACATCCTCGATGACTTGATAAAATACGTTTTTAGTGGATATCAATGCCAACTTCTCTTTATCGGCGATCCAGCTCAGTTGCCACCAGTTGGTACTTCTTTAAGTCCAGCATTGGACGAAAACTTTTTAAGAGCCGAATACTCCATTCCAATTCTATCATTAAAACTCACGCAAGTGGTTCGGCAACAAATGGAATCCGGAATTTTAGCAAACGCCACTTATATTCGTAAGCAAATCGACAAAAACAACATTACTGGAAAACTATTTAAAACTTCACCTTTTAAAGATATTGAAAACATCCAAGGTGTTGATTTGGAAGAAATTTTACACGATGTTTATCATCGACAAGGCGATCATGAAATTGCTTTCATCACCGCATCAAACAAACGAGCAAACCTCATCAATGCCGAAATCCGAAACCGAATTCTATTTCGAGAAAACGAAATAAATGCCGGCGACCATCTCATGATTACCCGAAACAACTATTATTGGCTTCCATCGGTTTCAGGAGCTGGATTTTTAGCCAATGGCGACATTGTAAAAATCAACCGAATTGTGAAATTTTATGACGAAATGTATGGATTTCGCTTTGCCGATTGTGAACTCGAATTGCAAGACGATAACCAACCGTTTGTTTTTAATGCACGAATAAACATCGATTCCATTCATTCCGAAGGACCTTCCCTCTCCTATTCCGATTCGCAAAAATTATATAAAGAAGTAATGTTGGATTATTCGATGTCGACAAGTTCAAAATCGATGCATATCGGAATGAAAAACGATCCATGGCTTCAGGCATTACAGGTAAAATTTGCGTACGCATACACCTGCCACAAATCGCAAGGTGGACAGTGGGAAGTGGTTTTTATCGACCAAGGTTTTTTAACCAAAGACAAAATTAACATCGACTACCTGCGATGGCTATATACCGCTGTAACTCGTGCTACCCAAAAAGTATATTTGGTAAACTTTCACGAGGATTTTTTTATTGAATAATGTAAAATTTCAAAGTAATATTGTTTAAAAATAATTTGTTAATAATATTTTAATATTTAAATTATCGCTTTACCTTAGCAAATAGTTTTCATATCTTAATTTAGTGATAAAGGTAACCGATTGAATATAAAACAAAGAATCAATAAGAGATATTATGAATTTAAAAAAAATAGTTTTGGTTCTGAGTT
>CAZFPO010000108.1:0-9977 GCA_964521105.1 uncultured Lentimicrobiaceae bacterium
ATTAGCTATAAAAATGAATTTAGGTATAACATTAAGTAATCATTTTATTTTAACATAAGCGGTTTTCATGAACTCATTATAACCAATTAAATGTCCCTGTCCCTCATCGGCATAAGTTTCAAAAATAGATTCATAAAAATTAAATTTAGCAATATTAATTTTCTCAATTAAGTCTTTCTGTATTTTGTTGTTTTCATCAATTTCTTTATCTTCTTTAGATGTTCTTATTACTATTCCATTCTCATCGTAAGCTGTATAATCAGCAACCGTATCATTACTAAGTAATTCTTCATACATTATCCTTCCATTAGCATAAAATGATTTATTGTATAAATTATGACCATTTCTATATAAGTGTTCAGTTGTTGTTTTATCATCATAGTGTTTAGTCCATATGCTATCAGTTGTTGCTATTTCTTCATCTCCAATTATTTTTTGATTGAAATAATTAAAATCAGGTAAGTTATTCAAATAACTAATGTCAAAAAAAAATTCCATATTATTCACCCCACTAGAACTTAGATTAGCAGTATTAAAACCTACATAATTTGACGAATCATTTTTTAACTTATAAAAACCTTCTGTGGTATTACTTTTATAAAAGAAATGCTTATTATCTGGTAAAATTTTCATCGAGAAGTATTTCCATTTTATTTCGCAAATTTTGTTATTTATGATTTCGATGTAATAATCACTTGGAATATACGTATATATTACTTTGTCATTGCTATTAGGATCAGACTCAAAAAAGATTTTCCCATTTATATTGCCGTTAATAATTGAAAAAATAATTTTGTCATTGACATCAAATACCTTAAATGCATTATTGATGAAAAGTGCTGAACTGCCCGATTTATATTCAATTAAATTACCATTATCAACTTTCGCATATTTCAACAAAGCAGGTTTACCATCAATTAAAACATATTGTTTTTGTTCACCATTAAATTTAAGATCATCGTTTTTTTTTGATTCAAACATCAAATTTCCTGCTTCATCATATTCTTTAAAAGAAATGCAATTGTCCAAATAGTAATAATTATCATTTGCAATTTTACCTGATTTAAAAAAAGTTTTATAACTCCCATGGTATTTACCATCTCCTGTAACATTATATACTTTCCGAACTTTTGTTTGATAAACATCATAAAACTCTTTTTTCTCAACAGTTTGTTGAGAAAATGAATAAACGCTTGCTATTAATAGCATTGTGACAAGATAAAGATTTTTCATGTTAACTATTTTTAAGTTTTTGCATCATTGATGGAACATAATTAGGTTTGTAACCTAACTCAATTGAAATTTTTTCCCTAGTTTTATTCTTTATTTTTTGATAAGGTTCACCTGATAATGTTTGTATTTGTTTTAAAAGTGTTTCCTCTATTTTGTAATGAAATTCCCAGTCCTCTATTAATTTTTGATTTATTTCTTTCATTTTTGCAATTCTATTTGATATAAATATTGCAGCAACTCCAAGTACACCTGTTGACAAAACAGTTGCTAAACTAGTAATAACTGCTGAAATAACTTCGCTATTCATTAGACATCACTCCTTCCACTTACTCTTACGCTTTTCGGTTTCCGCTGCATACTTACTATTATCAGTTTTTTGCAATTTTCATTTTACTTAAACCTTTTATTAAACTCTCAGTATCTATTTTTTTGACATTTCAGGAATGCCAAACCACACTCCTAAATAATTTGCAAATAATATACTACCAGCAATTTTGCCAAGTTGTACCATCATAAACTCTTAATTTATTTAATGTACTATCAAAATACATATCCCCTTTTGCTGGACTTGTCGGAGCCGTTGGTATAGGTTCAAGGCGCATTACTGCATTTACATGTAAGGTTCTTGCAGGTGTTATTGTACCTATTCCAATATTTCCAGTACTTCCTTGAATGTAAAATCTATCATAATAAATACCTCCAGAGATTTCTTGAATTCCAAAATGGGTTTTGGAAGCATCATTGAACACATTTATTCTAACTCCATCAACATTCCCTCCGTCATTAAGAAAATCAATACGAGAATCCACTTGCACAAGTCCATCACTTGAATTACTTCTATCACCTTTTAAAATTAATGTTGCTGGGTTAGCATCATTAGAAATTATTATATTACCATCATAAACTTCAAGTTTTTCTGATGGAGATACTGTTCCAACTCCAACATCACCATTATTGTAAGAAATATTACTGCCATTTTTATTCCATATTACAGTATCACCCGAACTTGAAGCATAAAATGCATATGGCACACTCAATAATTGATTTGTACTAACAATTGCAGTATAATTTGTGCCTCCTGTTGGGTCTGTTTCGGTTTTAATATTATAAGTTCCCATCCCCCAGTTAATCGATGCAAAACTTCCAGATACAATACTACCACCTCCAATTTCAATACTGATTAAACCATTTGTATTGGTTGTTGTCGCATGAGTTTCAACATATACTGGTGTTGCTCCTTGTAAAATACTAATCCGCATACCAACTGATTGGTTTGTTACAAGATTATTGCTCACATCGCGGATAACTGCCTGGTAACTCATTTTTTGAGGTGCTTGAGCTAACACATTTGTTGCTAATAAAACGGCTACTAAAATTGCAAATAACTTTTTCATAATTTATAAGTTCTTAATTTTTAATAATTTTAAATGTTTTAACTTCGTTATCGTATTGGGTAATTTTTAAAAAGTATACAGCCGGAACAAGATTTTTCATCGAAATTATGGTTTCAAACCCTTCTGTTTTTTTGCTTACTAACATTTTTCCGTTGATATCTATCAGAGAGACAAGATATTGTATTTGCATTTCACCTTCAATTTTCAAAGTCAGAAAATCGCTTGTAGGATTTGGAAATACTGAGCATTGTAATGTTATACCTTTGGATTCAATAAGCCCCGAAACTTCCGAAATCTCGAAAGGTTGCTGTACACCTTGTGCTACTGATCCGTTTGAATTTGTTGCAGTGTTATATGCAATTTGCCCAATGGTAAAACTAACTGATCCTCCACTTCCTGAAGCATCACCACCAGTGGCAGTTATAGCATTTTGTGCTTGCAGTCCTGTGATTCCAAGTCCTAGCAAAAATATTGCAATTAACTTTCTCTTTTTACATCTCATATCAGTCCTCCTTTTTTATTTTGATTATCAAATTAATTATTCTATAACATTTTTAATGTTTTGTTTTTTTTTCCACTCGAAATAAGTTGTTATTGTATGTTTACAAAGGTAAGAACCAAAGTTTTTTAGTTCAATTGCAAGTTACTGCAAATGTATATCTAACATTGTCAGCAATTTACAAGCGAATACTTATATGTTTTTAAAATTTTTACTAAATTATTGAATTAAAAAAATACATTTGCAAACAAAAAGCAAATGAAAAATAAGTTAATACTTCTTTTATTGATGAGTAATTCTTTGCTTTTTGCACAAACAAACTCCATTGATTCGGTATATAGCTTAAAAGATGTTGAAGTTTATGGCGAAAAAATTGGCTTACCTAAAATCACACCGCATGCAATAGAAATCACAACCGAACAGGTTTCTCAGTTTTCCTTTTCAGAAGAAATGCCTACTATAATAGGTCGTATTCCAGGTGTATTCACAATTTTGGGAGTAGGAATTGGAGATATTGAAATAAAAATCAGAGGATTCAATGTCGATAATATTCAATTTTTAATAAATGGGATGCCTGAGGCTCCAACGGCGGATGAAGGCTGGGTTTATTGGTCAAATTACACTGGAATTGAAGATTATATTCAAAAAGCTACCATCACCAAAGGGATAACAAATAATCATCCATATTCAAAACCTGGTGGAACTATTTTTTTACAATTAACTGAGGCAACTCAACAAAAATTCACACGCGTTTCAACAACTTATAGCCAAAATGTGGGTAATAAAATTAATTTCATTCATAGCAGTGGTTTGGTTAAAAATGGTTTTGCATATGCATTTGGTGGCACATATAGATATGGATCTTCTTTTAAGGATGGAACTTGGTTTAAAGGTGGAAACTACTTCATGAATCTCTCAAAATCATTTTCCGAAAAATATCAATTATCACTATACATATTTGGCACAACTCAAAATCATGCTCAAGCATCCACTTACATGCCTGATCGTTTAGTAAAATATTACGGTATAAAGTACAATCCTGATTGGGGCTATAAGGATGGAATACAGAAATCAGCAGCCTTAAACTTTTATCATCGACGTTTCGCTCAATTATTTTTCAATGCTGATTTTTCGACGAAAACAATGCTAAAATCTTCATTGTATTACGATGCTGGCAATGGTGGTGCTACACGAAATTTCGGCAATTCATTACCTATATTGAATGGTCAAATTGATTTTGATGCAGCTATATCCGAAAATATTTCAGCCATTGACACGATATATGCACCTGATTCTTTGATGAATAGAGGATATAATGCAACGCACTTCTTGGGCAATTATATTCATACCAATGCTATTTTAACTTACATCGGTGATTTTACACATATTTTTCCTGACTCCAGTAATTTAAGTTTGGGTGCAATTGCATATACCACACTATATATTCATGATTATGCAAATGTTGAGGATTTGTTAGGAGCTGACTTTGTATCTGACGGTAGTAACTTGAGCCAGCCATTTCGCCTTTTGGTAAAAGGAGATAAATTATGGTATAATCAAAACAGTGAAAGATATGGATATGGCTTATCAACATCCTATTCTAAAACTCTTAAAAAACTTTCACTAGCAATTTCTGGTTCGTTTATAATGAGTTCTTCTCGTAAAACAAATCTTTTTGGTGGTTCAAATGCTGATGATAACACAACCGATTTAAAATGGTTTCCATCTATAAATATCAAAGGGTCTATCTCTTACCTTTTATCAAAGTCCGCATTATTATATGCTACTTCTGGATTCCAAAAAAAGAGAGTGCCGTTTTATTCGCTAGGAAAAACAACTGTGGAGAACATTAATCCCGAACAGTTCTTTTCGGCTGAAACTGGATGCAGATTCGCTTTTTCTGGTTTATGGAAGGGAGAATTGAATACATCAATATTTATTATTCAACGACAAAACCTCACATTCGTAAAATATTATAACAATTTTGGAACGAATGAAACATTTATTTATTCCGTGCAGGGATTAAACAGTAAGCATTATGGTGCGGAAATTTTACTCAATAATAAATTTAGCAATCGCTTTGATTTGATGCTTTCTTTAACTGGCATTCGTGTTGTTTGGCAAAATAACATTCACAGTTTAGTTACCGACCAAAGTGGCAACATTTTAGACACGATAAATTTGAATGCAAAAGGACTTATTGAAGGAGGACAACCTGGAATATCACTATATCTAATTCCAAGATACCGTATAATTAAAGATTTTTGGATTTTCACAGAACTGAAATACTTTGGTATGAATCGAAGCGAGTTTAATATTCGTTCTGCTGAAAACAGCCTAAATCCTCAGCAAAGCTGGAAATTGCCTGACTATTTAATTATTGATGCTGGGGCTTCTTATACATTAACCCTGAAAAATAAATCTATCTTTAATGTGATTTTATCTATCACAAACGTAGCAAATAATCGATACATTTCACAAAGCATCGATGGGATAATGCATAATCGCGAAAGTGCTTCGGTTCTTTACGGTATTGGACGTTCTTTCTCAATTGGTTTAAAATACGAATTTTAATATTTTCCCTTTAAAATCCAAAAGAAATATATCGAATAAGATTTTCGGAAAAATTTTATAAGACTCACCCCTCCTCTTCTCAATCTCCCATTAAATCAATCCCTCTAAACAATATAAAAAATCACCATTTCCAATCATCTATTTATCAATTGTCCATTATCAATTAAAAAACACCGTCACTTTATTACAAGCAATTCAAATTTATACCGTCACTTTATTACAAGAAATTTAAATTTATACCGTCTCTTTGTTACAAGAAATTTAAATTTATACCGTCGCTTTGTGCAAAATAATCAAAATTCTAAAAATTTTTATGACATTTTATACGCATAAGAGAATTTCAAAGAAAAATTATAAGAAATACTATTGTGAAAAAGTCGAAAATGTTTTTATTTAGAACAATTATTTGTTTTGTATTCAAACATTTCTTATCTTTGTCTTGTTAAACAACAAAACATTATTTGACATGAATATAAAATTATCACAAAAGCAAATTGGTCATAGAATTGCCGAACTTCGTAAGATGAAAGGGCTGTCGCAGGAAAATTTGGCTAAAAGTGTCAAAATATCCCGACCCTCTTTGGCTCAAATTGAGTTGGGCAATAGAAGTATTGACATTTTAGAACTACAAGAAATTTCAAAGGTATTAGGATTTTCTTTAGATGATTTTATGTCTATGAATTTCTCTACTAATAAAGAGATTAAAACCGAAGAAGAAAAAAAGATAAGCAAAGACAATGAACGCATATCCAAACCAAGGTTGCAAATCAGCAAGTTCAAAAATATCTTACTATATATCCTTGAACGTTGTGCAGGCAAGCCAAATGTTGGCGAAACTGTACTATACAAACTGCTCTATTTCTCCGACTTTAATTATTATGAATTGTACGAGGAACAATTAACAGGAGCTTTATACCGAAAATTACCTTTTGGTCCTGTTCCTCAGAAGTTTGATACAATCATTAACCAAATGATTGAAAAGGGACAAGTCCAAAGAGTCAAAACTGAGTATCACGGATATACTCAAACTCGTTATTTGCCATTAGAGAAAGCCGACTTATCGACATTAAAAGCCAGTGAAAAAGATGTCATCGACAAGGTTATTGAACAAATGAGCGACTGGAGTGCATCGATGATTAGCGAATACTCACATAAAGATTTACCATGGGAAGTTACTGATGAAGGAAAGAATATTAGCTATGAACTGGTTTTTTACAGAGAATTACCTTACTCTGTAAGAGTATACAATGAAGAATTTGAATAAGTATGGAATTTTATCAATTAGCTGAATTCGAAAAAGATTTAAAAACCTTGCTTAAAAAATACCGTACTTTAAACGACGATTTGTCGGAAGTTAAAACCATTCTTAAAAAACGACCTGATGAAAGACCACCATTTAGTTTTCGGATTGATAATCTGAGTTTGAAAACATGCATCATTAAAGTAAAAAAAATTGCTTGCAAAGCTTTAAAAGGCAAAGGAGTTAATTCGGGATTAAGATTGATTTATGCATATTTTCCTGATGACCAAAAAATAACCTTCATTCAATTGTATCATAAAAACGACAAGGAAAAAGAAGATAGGAATAGAATTACAGATAATTTTAAATAGTTAAAATAATCACAAATATATATGTTTTTTTTATAAACTTGATTAAAACAGAATAGGTTTGCTTCTGATTTAGATGCACTATTTTGTCAGGTTACTCGAAAGATTATCATATTCAGAAATGCAAAAATATTTTTCCAAGCAGCTCATCGTTGATTACGAAATATGTTCATTCCGTATTAAATCGTTAATTGTTTTCACAGGATTAAATGTTATTATTGGTACTTCCACAAATATTGTAATCCATTTATCCATTGCACCATTCCATAATCCTGGAAGTTCCATCGCTTTTAAATCTCTTCCATCTTTTGATTTAATAGAAATAAAACCAGTTTCTGGATTAACAAAATCAAATAAATTAAACTTCTCTCCTTTATAATTTTTAATACCACAAACTAAATCTACCGGATTAAAATGAGTAGATTGCACCATAATCCTTTGTTGTTTATTATTTTGTATATCAATTTGCGAGGACTCCACAATTTGAAGTCTGTTTAAACCAGTTTTAGTATCCTTTACCCAAAACGGTCCACCACCAGGTTCTCCTTCGTTTTTAACCATGCCACAAACTCGCATTGGACGGTTCATTATATCAATCAAGACTGCAATTTTACCTTCTAATTCCATTTCTGGGTAAGGTTTTGGCAAGGTCATCAATAATTCATCTTTGATAAAAAGTTCAGTTTCTTTTATTGTTTTGTCTTTAACTTTTGATTCATTTAATGACTTTAAAAGCTGAAACGACTTATTTTGCAAATTCATTAAGTATGACGCAATAACTTTTTTATATAAAACGGTGGTTTCTTTAATCCTGTCTGGAACCACATTATCAATATTTTTTATAAATACGATATCAGCATCTATATCATTTAAGTTCGATAACAAAGCACCATGCCCAGCAGGTCTGAAAACTAAATTATGATTTTTATCTTTAAACGGCTTGTTTTGTAAATCAACTGCAATTGTATCTGTTTCGGGTTTTTGACAAGAAAACTCAATTTGAAATTTCACATTAAATTTTTTTTCATATACCGATTTAATTTTTTTTACTAGAGCTTCAAATCCAGTTTGATGTTCGGGCGAAACAGTAAAATGAATTCTCACATTATTATCCGTCATTTTTCCATACAAAGCCCCTTCTACCATATGCTCCTGTAAAGCTGTTCTATTGTATTCTTCGTATTTATGAAATAAAATTAGAGCTTTAGGTAAGTTTGAATAATTTAGTCCTTTATCGGTTAACAAGTAGTCAATAATTGTAATAAACTGCTTTTCTTCAATTAATTTTTCAATTTTCAAACCATCTTTTTGCATTTTTTTCTTTAATTCATCAAAGAATGCAAATTGTTTAATATGTTTAAAAAAGTTGAACCCAAACTGTAATTTTTCATCATTAACCTCACAATTTTCCGAAAAGTTATCTTTAAACAAATACAAATCCTTAAACATACGCGTTGCTGCTCCCGAGGCTGGTACAAATTTAATCAACTTTTTGCCTACGATTAATTCGTCATAATCAGAAAATAATTTTTTGGCACCTTGGGTAGTAAACGATTCGATGCCATCATTTAAGGTAGCTGGGCGTGCAAGATTTACATAAGGAAACCCTTGTTCAAACTGCTTAATTTGATGCTCTACTGACTCTCTCGTTAAACCTTTTTGTTCAATTTCGGCAATTTCTTTTTTTGCAAACATTAAAGATGTATTTGTTTATAATTCTCTAAATAAACTTCCTTATCGGTTCATTACCAAACAAAAATAACAAAATTTTGGACATTCTTTTCATTACAGAAAAAAAGTACGTAAAATTAATATACGTACTTTTTAAGATTTTTATTTTAACAGCTTATGATTAACCTATTTAGCATAATTTACAGCACGTGTTTCTCTGATAACTGTAATTTTTATTTGTCCAGGATAAGTCATTTCGTTTTGAATTTTTTTAGATAAATCCAACGAAATTTTATCGGCTTCTGCGTCGCTAATTTTATCGGCACCAACAATCACCCTTAACTCTCGTCCGGCTTGAATAGCATAAGTTTTCATAACGCCAGGATAAGATAGAGCCATATCTTCAAGGTTGTTTAATCTGCGGATGTACGCTTCCACAACTTCCCTACGAGCCCCAGGTCGTGCACCCGATATGGCATCGCAAACCTGAATAATTGGAGCAAATAGTGATTCCATTTCCACTTCATCGTGATGTGCACCAATCGCATTAATAACTTCGGTTTTTTCTTTAAATTTTTCGGCTAATTGCATTCCTAAAATTGCGTGTGGTAATTCGGGTTCATTATCGGGCACTTTTCCTATATCATGTAATAAACCAGCTCTTTTTGCAATTTTTGGATTTAATCCAAGTTCCGATGCCATTGTTGCACATAAATTTGCAACTTCTTTTGAGTGCTGTAATAAATTTTGTCCATAACTCGAACGATATCTCATTTTACCAATCATTCTAATCAATTCGGGGTGCATACCATGTATACCTAAATCAATGGTAGTACGTTTTCCAATTTCGACAATTTCAAGTTCAATCTGTTTTTTTGTTTTTGCTACAACTTCTTCTATTCGAGCTGGGTGAATTCGCCCATCGGTAACTAATTTATGTAACGATAAACGAGCAATCTCGCGACGAACTGGGTCGAAACTTGATAATAAAATAGCAT
>CAZFPO010000109.1:0-9799 GCA_964521105.1 uncultured Lentimicrobiaceae bacterium
GACACTTCGGTAGTAGCTTCTGGATTAACTCTAATGTCTCAAGCTGTTGGAGCAACTTATCAATGGTTGAATTGTGCAAACTCATTTGCTCCGATTCAAAATCAAACAAGTCAAAATTTTGTTGCATCAATTAATGGCAGCTATGCGGTAGAGGTAACTGAAAACGGCTGCACCGACACTTCATTCTGCATTGATATAACAAATGTAAAAATTGAAAATCAACAATTTGAAAGCTCAATAAACCTTTATCCAAATCCTACTGATGGTAAAGTAAATATCGATTTCGATCAGAAACAAGCTGAAATTAAATTAGTTGTAAGAGATATTACGGGTAAAGTTATTTTTGAAAACTTCTATTCAAATACAAATAGAATTAGTTTCAATTTTGAAGAGCCAAGAGGATTTTATATAGTCGAACTTTCTTCTGTTAATGAAAATGCTGTTTTTAAATTAATTAAGCAATAAAATTTAAATTACAATTTTAAAACCGACAAATCTTGATGTGATAAAACACAGATGGGTTTGTCGGTTTTTAATGAATGACCTTTAGAATTTTTTCATTTGTTTATCTTTTTTTGTTTACTTTGCACAATGAAAATAGCGGTTGTTATACTTAATTGGAACGGTAAAAAATTTCTCGAAAAATTTTTACCCAAAGTTATTGAGTATAGCACACCTTATGCTGAAGTAATTGTTGCCGATAATGCATCCACGGATGATTCCGTAGAATTCATGAAAATTAGTTTTCCGGATGTACAAATAATAATAAACTCCGAAAACGGTGGCTTTTCAAAAGGTTACAACGATGCACTTAAACAAATAGATGCCGATTACTATTGTTTATTAAATTCAGATATTGAGGTAACACCAAACTGGATTGAACCGGTTATAAATCTAATGGAAACAGACGATAAAATTGCGGTTTGTCAACCAAAACTTAGGTCGTATCATGAACCAGAAAAATTTGAGTATGCTGGTGCAGCGGGAGGATTCATCGATAAATATGGATATCCTTTTTGTCGAGGGCGAATATTTACCGAAATGGAAAATGACAATGGACAATACGATGACGCAGCAGAAGTTTTTTGGGCTACAGGAGCTTGCATGTTTGTTAAAGCTGATTTATACCATAATTATGGAGGCTTAGATGAAGACTTCTTTGCTCACATGGAGGAGATTGACTTTTGTTGGCGGATGAAAAACGCTGGGTACAAAATCATGTATTGCCCTAATTCGATTGTATTTCACGTTGGTGGTGGTACTTTACCTAAAAAATCATCTCGAAAAACATACTTGAATTTCAGAAACAATATTATGTTATTGTACAAAAACCTACCAAAACGCCGTCTAATACCTGTGTTTTTTGTACGTTTCATTCTCGATTTCATTGCTGCAATTCGGTTTTTATTCGATAGCGGCTTCTCTGATTTTTGGGCAGTCTTTAAAGCCCATTTAAGTTTTTATAAATCACTGCCTTATAATATAAAAAAAAGAGAACGAATACCTCATCGAAAAGTAAGCATGATCTACAAAAAAAATCTGGTGATATCCTACTATTTTAAAAGAATCAAAAAATTTTCCGATATTTCTAAACAACATTTTACAATATAAAATATTTTTACCCACTCAAATAATTTATAATCTTTTGATTAATAGTTTATTTGAATTTAATAGAATAAAAAAATACATTTTTTTTTATTTTTTATTTTGGCGATTAAAAAATATATCTATCTTTGCAACCTCAATTGACCAATGGTGTAATGGCAGCACTACAGATTTTGGTTCTGTTAGTCTAGGTTCGAATCCTAGTTGGTCAACTAAAAACTCTCACAATTGTGGGGGTTTTTTGTTATAAACTTTGTCTTTAAATCTAATTTTCAATACAATATAACACTTAAAAAATTATGATAAACTCCGAACAAATAAAAAATCTTACCTTAGAATGCTTTGATACGTTCGAGAATAAGGACGATTTGTTTTTGGTCGATATTCGAGTGCTACCAGGTAATATTATACAAGTTTTTATCGATAGCGATAAATCAATTGATATTTCTGATTGTATTAAAGTAAGTCGTTATATTGAATCAAAACTCGACCGCGAAACAGAAGATTTTGAATTAAATGTTTCATCTTATGGATTGGACCAAAGTATTTTTATGCCTCGACAGTTTAAAAAGTTTATAAATAAAACATTTCGTTTTGTATTAAACAATAATGAAGATTTTAATGCAAATATTAAAGCTGTTGATACCGAAAAATTATTCGTTGCAACAATACCCAAAAGAAAAAAAGACATTTCGGAAGAGAAGACCATTTTAATTTCGGAAATAAATAAAGCAAAATTGATTATCACTTTTTAACATAAGCAAATTCAATCTTAACACAATGGAAGATAATATTAATTTAATTGAATCGTTTGCCGAATTCAAAGAATTTAAAAATGTAGATCGCGACTCGTTGATGAACATTTTACACGACACATTTACGCACATGCTGTCGAAACGATTTGGACCTGATGCTCATTTTGAAGTTATTGTAAATATCGATAAAGGCGACTTAGAAGTTTATAAATACTTAGAAATAGTTGAAGATGAAAATTTCACAGACGAGAACACTCAAATTCCGCTATCAAAAGCTATAAAAATTGAGCCCGACTTTGAAGTAGGAGAAGAATATACCGAAAAAATTGGCTTAAAAGATTTTGGCAGACGTGAGATTTTAGCACTTCGTCAAAATTTAATTACAAAAGTACTTGAATTTGAAAAACTTCAAGTATATGAAAAATATCACGACCGAATAGGTGAATTAATAAGTGGTGAAGTTTATCAAGCATGGAAACGTGAAATTTTAGTTCATGATGAAGATGATATTGAGCTTATTTTACCAAAATCGGAGCAAATTCCCTCTGATTTTTATAAAAAAGGAGATAATATTAGAGCAATTGTTGCTCGTGTTGAAATGCAAAATGGACTACCTTCTATTGTGCTTTCACGCACATCACCTGTTTTTCTGGAACGTTTATTTGAACAAGAAATTCCCGAAATTTATGATGGCTTAATTACCATTAAAAACATTGTTCGAATTCCTGGAGAAAGAGCAAAAGTAGCTGTTGAATCGTACGATGACAGAATTGACCCAGTTGGAGCTTGTGTTGGAATGAAAGGAAGTAGAATTCATGGCATTGTTCGCGAATTAAGAAATGAAAACATCGACATTGTAAACTATACAACAAATACTAAACTATACATTGCCCGTGCTTTAAATCCAGCTAAAATTATTAATATTAATTTAGATGAGGAAAATAAACGTGCGGAAGTTACGATGAAAGCCGACCAAGTTTCGCTTGCTATCGGAAAAGGTGGATATAATATAAAACTTGCCGGAAAACTTACAGGATACGAAATTGAAGTTTACCGCGATGCTTATATGGACGATGAAGATGTTGATTTACAAGAATTTTCGGACGAAATTGATCAATGGATTATCGATGTGTTGAAAAAGATTGGATGCGATACTGCTAAAAGTGTTTTAGAGCTATCGGTAACCGAATTATCTCAACGTAGCGACCTTGAAGAAGAAACCATTCAAGAAATCATACGCATTTTAAAAGCTGAATTTGAATAAAAATACTATTTTTGCAAAGGTTTTCAGAAATAGCGATATTAAGTACAAAAATAATTTATGACAGAACCAAACAAACCAAGTAGATTAGGTAAAGCAGCTCGAGATTTCAACGTTTCTTCCGAAAGAATCGTTGATTATCTTAAGTCGCAAGGACATAAGATAGTTAATGAACCTAACACGAAGCTTGATTCCGAAATGATGGATATAATTCAAAAAAAATTCGGAGTCGACCAAGAAGTTAAAGCTCAGGCAATACCTAAAGTTATTGATTTTCCAAAAGAAAACTCAGTTTCAACTACTGAAAAAAAATTAGATAAAGTTGAGGAAGATATTGAAGAACCAGAGGATGAAAATATTAGAATCAAAACCAATATTATTAAACCTATCGAAGTTCCAAAAACAAAATTAGAAGGACCAAAAATCTTAGGAAAAATTGATTTAAATCCATCAAAAGAATCTTCGCCCGAAAAAACTAAACCTACTGTTGTAAAAGTTAAATCCGAAACCCCTCCTGCCGAGCCCAAACCAATTGAAAAAATTGAAGTAAAAAGCGTTGATGAAATTGTTGCTCCTAAAGAAGAAATTATTCACCAAAATCAAGATGCTGTTAGTGAAATTCCCGAAGAAAAGGTTGAGATTTTTCATATACATACTAATACTACCAAACTAACCTCACCTAACATCGTTGGAAAAATTAATCTTGACGACATAAACTCTAAAACTAAACCTAAGCGTAAATCAAAGTCGGAAATTGATGAAGAGAAAAAGGAACGTAAAAAAACCGAACAAAACTTAATCAATGAGCGAAAAAAACAATCAAAACTAAAGCAAAACGAAAGTAATACTACTCAAGAAACTCCAAAAGAAACTAAAACAGAAGAATCTACTATTTTCAAAACAGAATATACTAAGCTTGATGGTCCAAAAATAAAAGGTAAAATTGATATTCCTAGTGAAAAACCTGCTTCAACTTCTAATTCAACATCTAGCCAAAGTGAAGAAGCTCGCAAAAAGAAAAAACGTAAGAGAATAAAACCTCAAACAGGCACAAATCCCAATACTCAAGCAACTGGACAAACACAGGATAACCGTAGTCCTAATAAAAATTTTAAACCCAATAAGTTTAATAAAGAGGTAAAAAAGACCGAAATTTCTAACGAAGAAATTGAAAAACAAATTAAAGAAACGTTATCTCGTTTAGGACCAAGCGGTAAATCAAAAGCATCAAAGCATCGCCGAGATAAACGCCAACAGTTTAGTCAAAAAAATATTGAAAATCTTGAACAAATTGAACAAGAAAATAAAATTATTAAAGTAGCCGAATTTTTAACAGCAAATGAATTAGCCACGTTAATGAATACAACTGTTAACGAGATTATTTCTACTTGCATGAGTATTGGTGTTTTTGTTTCAATCAATCAACGTTTAGATGCTGAAACCATTACTCTTTTAGCCTCAGAATTTGGTTATGAAGTTAAATTCATTAGTGCTGCCGATGAAGAAGAAGCTGCTCTTAAAGAAGAAGTAGATGCTCCCGAAGATTTGGTTAATCGTTCTCCAATTGTTACTGTTATGGGACACGTAGACCACGGTAAAACATCTTTACTCGATTACATTCGTAAAACAAATGTAATTGCCGGTGAAGCAGGAGGTATTACTCAACACGTTGGTGCTTATGAAGTAAAATTAGAAAACGGTAAAAGTATAACATTTCTTGATACTCCAGGTCACGAAGCATTTACAGCCATGCGTGCTCGTGGAGCAAAAGTTACAGACATGGCTATTATTGTGGTTGCAGCTGATGATTCAATCATGCCTCAAACCGTTGAAGCCATTAATCATGCTCAAGCAGCTGGAGTTCCAATGATTTTCGCCATCAATAAAATTGATAAACCAAATGCTCAACCCGAAAAAATTCGTGAAGGATTAGCCCAAATGAATTTATTGGTTGAAGAGTGGGGCGGAAAATATCAAAGTCAGGAAATATCCGCAAAAAAAGGAATTAATGTTGAACTATTGTTGGAAAAAGTTCTAATCGAAGCTGAACTTCTTGAACTTAAAGCAAACCCAAACAAATTAGCTTCTGGTACTGTCATCGAATCTTCGTTAGATAAAGGTCGTGGATATGTTGCCAAAATTTTAGTTCAAACCGGCACTCTTAACATTGGCGATATTGTTGTGGCTGGAACCACCATAGGTCGTGTTAAAGCGATGTATAACGAACGAAATGTTGCTGTTAAAAAAGCTGGACCTTCTGTTCCGGTTTTACTTTTAGGATTAAATGGTGCACCTCAAGCTGGCGATACATTTAAAGTGTATAAAGATGAACACGAAGCTAAAACCATCTCGAACAAACGAGCTCAATTATATCGTGAACAGTCTCTCAGAACTCAAAAACATATTACGCTTGATGAAATTGGAAGACGTATTGCCATTGGTGATTTTAAAGAACTTAACATCATCGTTAAAGGCGACGTGGACGGCTCTGTTGAAGCGTTATCCGATTCATTACTCAAACTATCAAATGAACATATTCAATTAAATGTCATTCACAAATCGGTTGGTGCTGTTAGCGAATCTGACGTATTGTTAGCTTCTGCTTCAAACGCCATCATTGTAGCATTCCAGGTTCGTCCTACTCCGCAAGCTCGTAAACTTGCCGAAGCTGAAGAAATTGATATCCGTCATTATTCAATTATTTATACTGCTATCAACGAGATTAAAGACGCTCTTGAAGGAATGTTATCGCCCGAAATTCAAGAAAAAATCGTGGCGAACATCGAAGTTCGCGAAATCTTCAAAATTACCAAAGTTGGTACAATTGCAGGTTGTTTGGTACTTGATGGAAAAATTAAACGAGATACAAAAATCAGAGTTATTCGCGATGGCATCGTAGTTTACACCGGAAAACTTGGCTCTTTAAAACGTTATAAAGACGAAGTTAAAGAGGTTGTCGTAGGTATGGAATGTGGTTTGAATATCGAAAATTTTAACGACATTAAAGTGGGTGATATTGTTGAAGGTTACGACGAAATTGAAGTAAAACGTACCCTTAAATAGTTCACTATGAAGACAATTTATTGTCGTTCTCAAAAAAAATGAAATCTTAAATATCAAATGTCAACATTCACAATCAGGAATGTTGACATTTTTTTAAAAAAATTAAATCAATATACAATGAATAGAAAAAATATTTTAGCAATAATACTTTTATCAATCAGTTTTCATATTATGGCACAGGACAAATCAATTACGAACAATCCATTAATTCAAGAATGGGAAACACCATATCAAACCGCTCCTTTTGACAAAATCAAAGTAGAACATTATATTCCTGCTTTCGATTATGCGTTAGCTAAAGCTCGCGAAGAAGTAAAAGCAATATACGAATCAAAAGAGAAACCCACGTTTAAAAACACCATCGAGGCAATGGAATATAGTGGAGCTTTACTCAATAAAATTAGTGGAGTTTTCTACAATATGCTCGAGTGTGAATCTACCGATGAATTGCAAAATGCGGCAACGATAATTATGCCTAAAATGACGGAATTCGGCAACGATATTTCGCTTAATCCCGTTTTATTTAACCGTGTTAAAGAAGTATACAATAATAAAGACAAAGCTAATTTTACCAAAATTCAACTTCGTTTATTAGAAAAAACATACAAAGGATTTATTCGTAGTGGAGCCAATTTAGACGAAAAAGGAAAAGCTCGTTACCGCGAAATTTCTTCTGAATTATCCGACCTTGGATTAAAATTTAATCAAAATCTTTTAAAAGAAAATAGTGCATTCACCCTACATATTACCAATAAAGCTGACTTAGCAGGGTTGCCCGAATCAGCTATTGAAATGGGTGCTATGGCTGCCAAACAAAAAGGCTTGGATGGCTGGCTTTTCGACCTTTCAATGCCTAGTTATATGGCTTTTATGAAATATTCCGACAATCGTGAACTTCGTAAAAAAATGTATATCGCTTACAATTCTCGTTGTTACAAAGGTGATGAATTTGACAACTCTAAAATCATTCTTCGCATTACAGAACTCCGCCTCGAAATGGCTAAATTGCTGGGATATAACACCTATGCCGAATACGTTTTAGAAGAACGAATGGCTAAAAATTCCAAAACAGTTATGGATTTTCTGAACAAACTTTTTGATGCTTCCATCGAATTTGCTAAAGCCGATTACACAGAACTTTCTAATTTCGCCTCAAAAAATGGCTTAAGCGATAAACTTCAAAAATGGGACTGGGCATACTATTCCGAAAAATTAAAAAGTGAAAAATTTAATATTGACGATGAACAGTTAAAACCATATTTTAAATTAGAAAATGTAAAAAATGGTATTTTCAAGTTGAGCGAAATGCTTTATGGACTTAAATTCAAAAAAAATACAAAAATACCTGTTTACAATCCCGATGTTGAAGTATACGAAGTAATGGACGAAAAAGGTGCTTTATTAGCTATTCTTTATCTCGACTTTTTCCCTCGTGAATCAAAAAGTAATGGAGCTTGGATGACCTCTTTCAAAGATCAATACATGAAA
Organism: uncultured Lentimicrobiaceae bacterium; assembly: GCA_964521105.1. GTDB lineage: Bacteria > Bacteroidota > Bacteroidia > Bacteroidales > WCHB1-69 > JAQUGA01. The sequence continues at coordinate 8,173 of CAZFPO010000109.1, forward strand.
AATGGAGTTGACCATCGTCCACAAATTCAGGTAGTTTGCAATTTCACAAAACCAACTGCAGATAAACCTTCTTTGCTAACATTTGATGAAGTTAGCACTTTCCTTCACGAATTTGGACATGCACTACACGGAATGTTATCGCAAAACATTTATCCATCACTAACAGGAACGTCTGTTTACCGCGATTTTGTTGAACTCCCATCACAATTTATGGAAAACTATGCAACAGAACAAAAATTCTTGAATTTATTCGCTTTTCATTACGTCAAAGGCGATACACTTCCTGTAGCTATGATTAATAAAATCAGAGATTTTAATAATTTCCAAGCAGGTTATGTTATGATTCGACAATTAATGTTCGGAATGTTGGATATGAGCTGGCATTCTATTAGCGAGCCTGTAAATATTTCCGTTTCGGATTTTGAACGTAATGCCATTTCAAAATTAGAGTTTCTACCTATAGTTGAAGGAGTAAATGTAAGTGTAGCTTATAGTCATATTTTTGCAGGTGGTTATGCAGCAGGCTATTATGGATACAAATGGGCGGAAGTTTTAGATGCTGACGCATTCTCATTATTCCAAAAAAATGGCATTTTTGACAAAAAAACAGCTGCTTCATTCCGTAACAACATTTTATCAAAAGGTAATTCGGAACATCCAATGGACTTGTATCTTCGTTTCCGTGGACAAGAACCCGATTTGAATGCCCTCTTGAAACGTTCAGGATTAATCAAAAAATAGTGCAAACATTTCGTTATTTTGCCGAATTACAATACGATGGCACCAACTATAAAGGCTGGCAAATTCAACCTAATGGCAATACTGTACAAGCTGAATTAGAAAATGCCTTGGGCTTAATTTTACAAGAAAAAATTTCAATTACCGGTGCTGGCAGAACAGACACTGGCGTTCATGCCAGATATTTCGTTGCTCATTTCGACACTTATCACGATTTGGATGAAACCAATTGCGAACAATTAGTCTATAAATTAAATCGTTTCTTACCCGAAAGTATTAGTTTTCAAAGCATTCGGAAAGTAAGCAAGGATGCACATGCCCGTTTTGATGCCATAAGTCGAACATACAAATATTACATTAGTCGAAAAAAAAATCCCTTTCTCGAAAAATACTCTTGGTTTGTGTATGGAGATATCAACATTGATTTAATGAACATCGCCTCAAACTCTCTAAAACTACATGATGATTTTACCAGTTTTTCGAAACTTCATACTCAAACCAAGACAAATTTTTGTAAAATCAGCCATGCCGAATGGACGCAAGAAGGCGAAACGCTGATTTTCACTATTACCGCCGACCGTTTTCTCCGAAATATGGTTCGAGCTATTGTAGGTACATTAATTGATATAGGGCGAGGACAAATTTCTCTTGAAGAATTCAATGAAGCGATTCTTTCCAAAAACCGACAAGAAACCGGACAATCAGCTCCAGCTCAAGGTTTGTTTTTAGAAGACATTAAATATCCAAAATCTATTTTTGATTTGACATGAACAAAGTCGTCCTCCGACTATATCCGCAATTGCCGAAGTAGTCGGGGGACAACTTGTTAGATTAAAAAAAAAAAATGATTACTTAATGTTATACCTAAATTCATTTTTATAGCTAATTC
>CAZFPO010000110.1:0-9657 GCA_964521105.1 uncultured Lentimicrobiaceae bacterium
ACGTAATTCCGTCAATCCAAGTGTACGAATTACAAGCAGTAATTACATCAGTTCCTGTATTTGAGTAATTGATGGTGAGATTTAAGGTTACTAAACTATCGCAACCGTTTGCAGCACCACCAACAATATTGTGAGTGGCGTTGTTGTTGTTTGCTGTATAAATGTTTCCGTCAATCCAAGTGTAGGAATTACAAGCGTTAATTACATCCGTTCCAGCTGCAGAATTATTGATAGTAAGATTTAAGGTAACCAAACTGTCGCATCCGTTTGCAGCTCCACCAACAATATTGTGAGTAGCGGTGTTGTTACTTGCTGTGTAAATGTTTCCGTCAATCCAAGTGTAGGAATTACAAGCGGTAATTACATCTGTTCCGGTTGCAGAATAATTGATGGTGAGATTTAAGGTTACCAAGCTATCGCATCCGTTTGTAGCTCCACCAACAATATTGTGAGTGGCGGTGTTGTTGCTGGCTGTGTATATGTTTCCGTCAATCCAAGTGTAGGAATTACAAGCGGTAATTACATCGGTTCCGGTTGCAGAATTATTTATGGTAAGATTTAAGGTAACCAAACTGTCGCATCCGTTTGCAGCTCCACCAATTATATTGTGAGTAGCGGTATTGTTGCTGGCTGTGTATATGTTTCCGTCAATCCAAGTATAGGAATTACAAGCGGTAATTACATCCGTTCCGGTTGCAGAATAATTGATGGTGAGATTTAAGGTTACCAAACTATCGCAACCGTTTGCAGCTCCACCAACAATATTGTGAGTAGCGGTGTTGTTACTTGCTGTGTAAATGTTTCCGTCAATCCAAGTGTACGAATCGCAAGCGGTAATAGTTGAAACAGAAGTGCTTACATTTTTCACAACAACACTATAAGAGATACTGTCTTTACAACCAGCATCATTAGATGCAATAATTTTAACTTCATAAGTTCCACTTGAAGTATACGTGTGATTTGAGGAGGGAGTAATTGCTATCGTTTCATCTCCAAAATTCCACAAATAGGAAGTAGCATTTGTGCTTGTATTTGTGAACTCAAAATTATTACCGTTTAAGCATTGACTAACATTGTTCATTGTAAATGATGGAATTGGGGGATTTTCTACAGTTATAGTTACAATATTTGATTCAGATGCACCAATCCAATTTGCATTACAACTTGCTTTTGACAATCGCTTAAACCATGTGGTTGTATTGAGTATTCCTGGTTGATAAGTAGAATCTGTTGCTCCTGAAATATCTGTATATCCCGAGCTGTTGGATGTGGTTGACATTTGCCACTGATATAACAAATAACCAGAGTGAAAATTTGGGAGTATGCTATTGTTAATTTTTATTGGAGCTGTATTACCACATATAGTTTGATTACCAGAAATTATCCCACCACTTGTTGGGTTAATACATGACGGTTGATATTCATAAGCACCCATGTCAATATTTCCAAACCTATTAAACCCTCTTTGATCGTTAACAGGAATAGTAACGGTGTTATTTGTACCTGTTTCGCCAGCATTTATTGCAACACTACCATTCAATAAAGCTAGTGTTTTTGTAATTGTATTGGAGCCATTATCAGATAAGATATTGGATAAATATAAATTAGGTTGTACACCAGTAATACATCCATTTACTCCATTTGTGAAAAATGTATCATATCCAGTTTCGACCAAATTATTTCCATTATTTGTTATTGGTATATCACTGTGAAAATCACTTTGAACGCCATCAATTGTAAAATTTCGAGCAATAATTGTGTTTTTTATAAATGTATTTAAGTTCCCTTCAAGGTCTAGAGCTCTCCCCGAGCTTATCATTGTATTATCAGCTATGGTTACATTTGTCAAATATAAATTACCCGTATTATGATTTGATAAATTTATTATATGATAAAACGCTGTATTATGAGTAATCGTTGAATTGGTAATTTCATAACTTCCATAGTATGCTGCACAAGCTGCCCCAAAAAATGCATAATTACTATCAAGAGTTGAGTTTTCAATCACCACAGAGCTATATCCTATTGGCTCAGGTAAATTTGCGTTAGAATTGTAAATGGCTCCTCCCCATGAATTTATCGCATTATTTTTTCGTAACACGCATCCTCGAATAATCAACCTTTGGTTTGAACTATTTGAACACTTGTACCAAATAGCACCACCTCCGTATACATAAGAATAGCTGCTGGGCTTTACATTGTTCGATTCAATTAAACAGTTTTCAAAGATGATATCTGTGGTAACATTTTCAATAAAAACTGCACCACCCGAACCTGCACCATCATTTGTTCTACCATTACGTAAAGTTAAATTTTTGAATGTAATGGTGTATGAAGATGTAATGGTAAAAATTCTTCTATTTGCAGTGTTTTCACTAGCCTCGGATTGTATTATCGTTGAATTTATGCCATGTCCTTGTATGGTTAAGTTTTTATTTAACACATAACCAGCCGTATAAACATCTCCAGTTTCATCAACATCCGACCATGTAAAAACGCCCATCAAATCTAAGGTTCCATTAGAACTACACATAGTGTATCCTTTATGAAAGGTTTTGTAAGGACTACCTATTGTTCCGTTTCCGGTTATATCATCTCCCGTATTGCTATTTACATAAATGGTTTGAGAAAATAAAGAGTTGACTAATAAAAGTAAAACTGTTGTTAGTAAAGGAATTGTTTGCTTCATGGTAAAATTAGTTTTGTAATTCGTTTAGTAATTAATTAATAATATTTGTTTTTTTTTGCAAAACTACAAATATTACTTACAGGTAGTTTAGATATTATCTCCTAACAAAGACTTTAACATGCATTTAGCATAAACTTATTTAGAATATTTATAATCAAACAATTATAACATTTTGTTAATATTTGTTTTATTTAATAATAAAGTAAATATTTTTCTAAGTTTGCTAATCAAAACATTGTTGTTTTTGGGTTAGAAAAGCGTTTTATTTATTCAAATAATTGCAATTTATTCCAGTTGATGTTTCCAGCGTTTATGAGTCCAAAGCCAGTTATTATTTTAGTTTTATTATTTTGTTCAAAGACGTATTTGAGTGTTTTTCTAGTTTGAAAAAAATGTTCTCGATATTTTATGTATTTAGAGAGTTTTTTTGAGATTTTATTAGTAATTTTGTATATATTAATTTTTCTTGCTTATGAAACTAATTTTAGATATTCCAGACAATAAAGTGGATTTTTTCATGGAATTAATTCATAACTTTAAATTTATTAAAGCAAAAACAATTTCGTCAGAAAAAGAGCAACTGTTCAACGATGTCAATGAAGCAGCGATAAATTATAATCTTATCAAGAAAGGGAAATTGAAAGCTAAACTCGCTAAAGACTTACTTAATGAGTTATAACGTCTTCTCTATTCCACCATTTGATAAACAGTTAAAACAACTTGCAAAAAATATCCATCAATAAAGGATGATTTTAGAACTTTGGTAAATAGTTTAGAAATTAATCCAAAACAAGGTTCTTTGTTAGTAAAGAACTGTTTCAAAATTAGGCTTGCAATCACTTCAAAGCAAAAAAAAGGAAAAAGAAGTGGAGCAAGGGTTATTACAAATTTTACTATTTCATAAATGCTGTATATCTTCTATCAATCTACGACAAATCAGAAAAAGATAACTTAACTGATAAAGAACTAATTGGATTGTTGAAATTTTTGGAAGAATAACTTTTTATTCCGGTTGATGTTTCCAACGTTTATGAGTCCAAAGCCAGTTTTCGGGTTGTTCGCGGAGCGATTGTTCAAGCAATCGTGCATATTTTTCGGTAACAAAATGTTCGGTTTCTTTGGAGGCATCGGGGGTTATTAGTTTAATTTCTGAAATATATCTTCCTCGCCCAATTCGTTTGTTTTCGATATATATTACACCAAATCCAAGTTTTGTAGCCATTTTTTCGTGCCCGCCAAAAAATCCAGTTTTTTGATTCATAAAATCAGCCCAGTAACCAATTTCACTTTTTGTTGGAGTTTGGTCGGCTATTAAAATATAGGATCTTAGTTCGGCTCTATTTCGTAAAATAAAGTGAAAAATAGTTCGATAATCGACCAAACGACCAGGAAAAAAATGTTGACGTGTCATTTGCATATAACTATCAAAACGTTTGTTTGTTAAAGGCTTAAACGCGATGTATTGCTGATGTCTGCCCAGCATTTGCAAGCGAGCCGGCATCCATTCCCATGTGCCACTATGAGCAACCAATGTAATCACACTTTTACCAGAATCGTAAATTTTTTCAATAATTTCCATTCCTTTAATTTCCATTCTTTCTTCCATATCGGCTTTAGTCATCCGTTCAGTTTTCATAGTTTCAACCGCCATGTCGGAAATATGATGATAGCTTCCTTTTAGGATTTTTAATAGCTCTTTCCGAGATTTTTCGGGAAACGAACGTGATAAGTTAGTAAGAGCCACTTTTCGCCGATAGCGAATTAGAGACAACAAAAAGGCAATAAAATCCGAAAATATATAAATACAACGCCAAGGCATTCGGGCAATAATTTTTGAAAATAATCGAAATATAGCATACGAAAACATAATCAACCTCCTGCTTTTTTTGCTTTGTAACCAGTTTTTAGAAGTAAATCTAAGACTTTATCTCTTAAATCACCTTGGATAATTATCTCGCCATCTTTGGCAGAGCCACCTGTGCTACATTTTGTTTTAAGCATTTTCGCTAAATCTTCCAAATCACTTTCTTTACCTATAAAGCCTTTAATTATTGTTGCTGTTTTGCCTCCACGGTGTTTTCTGTCGAGCCATATTCGTAAGTCTTGTAAGCTAGGAATAAGAGTTTCTTGCTCTAATTCGTCATTAAATTGTATCTGAAAATTCGGATTTGTGGAATAAACAATGCCGTTAATTGTTTCCTTTTTTTGTTTACTCATTTTTTTCTATCGTTTAGGGATAATTATATTTAAAGACTGAGAATCAATGATGACTTCGACAATTTTTTTGCGTTTTTTCTTCTCGCCATCGATATGAATATGCATTTTTTTCTTAGAATTTCGCCAAATTATAGCCTTTTTACATTGTATTATTTCCATTTTAGAGGATTGGTCAATTTTTCCTGAAAAAAGTTTTGGCATGAGTGAAATAGCTTCAAATAAATTTGGTTTTTTAAAAATACAAATATCAAATTTCCCATCTTGAAGTGATGCGTGAGGAGCAATTTGTGTATTATATCCCCATTGCGACGAGTTTGCAAAACTTACAAACAACGCTTTACGATGGTATTGTTCGTGGTCGATACTTAAGGTGTATTTTTTTGATTTATAGCTAAAAAAATTAACGAATGCTAATCGAAAATAGGGCCAAAAGCCTCGTTTTGTTGTTTTATCATAATGCCACGCAACATAAGCGTCAAAACCAACGCCGGCAATACTTACCACACGTTTATTGTTGAGTAACATCGTGTCTATCTTTTCCGAGTAATATTCATTAATAACTTCTAATGCTTTTTCGATATTAAAAGGAATATGTAAATGATGTGCTAATCCATTACCCGAGCCTGTTGGAATAATTCCTAAGCAAGTATTTGTGTTAGCTAAAATCTTTGTAATTTCATTTAAAGTACCATCGCCACCAACCGAAACCACAATGTCAATATCATTATTAACTGCTTCTTTCGTAATTAATTTTGCATGTCCCTTATATTCGGTTTCAATAATTTGATATTCAAATTTTGTGGAATCAATTTTTTGAGGAATTAACTCTTTAGCCTTTGAATATTTACCTGTTCCCGATTTTGGATTTATTATAAATATGATTTTTTTCATTAGTAGTTTATTGTTTAATCGATGTTTGGTTTCTAATTAATCGATTATTGTATTGTTGAACAAATGCTTTTAAAAATAATTCTTCTTTTTTTACGAAATCTACCTTTTTATCTTTTAAATTAGTGGTTAGGAGCGAATCATTTTTAATATTATAAAGAGCGGTAACTGTTTCGCTGTTCCAGTTTAGTAAATATCCATCTTTAATGAGTTGATAATTAGGATGTATGTATTCAATTGCAAACGAATTTGAACAAGTGTCAAAGCGGTTATTGCCAAAAGCAAAAATTGGAGCAGGATATTTTAAATAGGCTAAAATGCTAGGAAGAAGGTCTATTTGTTGAAACAACGAATGGTTTGAAAAAATAGATAAGTCATTGGATGGATCGAAAAAAATTATCGGAATTTGAAATAATCCATAGTTGTTGCTTGCATTTATAAAATAAGGCTCCGAAGTGTGATCGGCAGTAATAATAAACATGGTGTTTTTATACCAAGATTCCTTGCTAGCCGTTTTGAAAAATTGACTTAAAGCATAGTCGGTATATGCAATTGTTTTATGAATTGGAGCTTCACCTTTTGGAAGTTTGCTTTTGTATTTTTCGGGAATAGAGTAGGGGTGATGAGAGGAAAGAGTGAAAATAACAGAGAAAAATGGCTTATTTTGGTGTTTATTCATTTCTTTGATGCTAAACTGTAAAAAAGGTTCGTCCCAAATTCCCCAGTGTTCATCATAGTCCGATTCATTATTGTATTCTGTTCGACCAATATAGTAATCAAAACCTACATTTTTAGCATACGAATTAAACCCCATAGTGCCATTTGTTCCTCCATGAAAAAATAAATTGGTATAATTCAGTTTTTTTAAGCCCGAAGCGATGCTCAAATGTTGATTGTTAGCATAGGGTGAGCTTATAAATGAAGTTGTCATTAGCGTGGGAATACCTGATATTAATGCAGGAATTCCTTCAATCGATTTTTTGCCATTTGCAAATCCGTTAAAACATAAACTTTTGCTACACAGAGAGTCGATAAAAGGGGTTAGGTTTCCAACTTTTTTAACGGCTGAATTGTAATACGAAATGTGTTCTTGCGATAAACTTTCAACAATTATTAATACAATATTTTTTTTTGGCAAAATTGAATCGGGTAAAAGATTGTTATATAGCGTGTTGTGAATTGGATTGTAAATTGAATTTAATTCCTTTTCCGAAAATGTATTTTTAATTTTAATATCTTCTTTTCCAATGGTTTGAATAATTGTAAATGGGGTATTCAAAACCACTGGACTTAGTTTTGAATCAACATGTAAACTTGCCGAAATGATATTTATTGGTCTAAGTTGTAGTCCACCTCGCATCCCAATTATCGTTATACCGATAGAAAGGATGAAAATTAAAAATCCTGTTACATAGTACTTTATAGGTTTTAGGGATAAAGAATTATTAGGAATAGGCTTCTTATATAAATAAATTGTAAGAATAATAATTACAATCCAGATAGCAGCAATATACCAAAAATCGTGTAAAAACTGAGGCAGTAATTTATTAAAATCACCTCCAACTCCTAAATACGAAAATATATCTGCGGTAGTTCGTTTTAATGTATATCTATAATAAATGATGTCGACAAAGTTTGCTAATAGTCCTATCGAATTTGTAATGATAAATATTGAAAAGATGGTTTTTTGATAGATTTTAGTACTTCTGAATTTAAAGGGTATGATTACGAAAAGAATAAAAATAGCATTTACATACAAAATAGCAGAAATGTCGAACCTAATGCCATAAAAATAAGCTGTTAAAATATCTTGTGTAGTGTTTTGAAATAGCGAAGTATTGAATGCAAAAAACAAAATACGACATAAGCTCATCCAAGCTACTATTAATAATAAATTGAATATCAATTTAATAAGGTAATTGTCGCTAAATTTATTTAAACTTAATTTTTGCATATCTGCAAAAGTAGAAAATATCTGGTAAAAAAAAGAGATCAACAAAAAATTGACCTCTTAATGATATTTAAAATTTGATTAAATGTGTAAAAAAGTCCAATTTTCATGAATAGAACTTTCGTTTGGGACAGTAAGATTGTTCAATGGTCGTTTATCCATAATGTAATTTACCGAGTCGATAGTAAATACACTATTCCCTTTAGCAGAGTAGTATCCAAGTCCATTTTTTATTTGATATTGATATTGCGAATCACTAAAAAGTTTATAGTCAAAACTAATTGTGTTGCCTTTTCCCATTGCATAAAAAAGAACTGTATTTGGAAAATTATTGAATTTTCTGATTACTAATCGGTTAAAAGTTGACGAGGATTGAACCGTAACTTCAAAGGTGCCATTTGGTCCATTCGCTTCATAAGTGCCTGCTAATTTATTGGCTTTTACGCAAACTGAACGAATGATAGTAGTTGAATTTCCAGATTTATCTTTAACTTGATACGATATTGAATATTCATCGGACTTATTGCTATTAACTGCTCCCGAAATTGAAATATCCGATGTTAAATCACCATCTTTATCATCATTTGCTGTCGCTCCAAGTTCAACATACGATTCACCTAAATTTAGAAACATTGGATTATCTCCTTTTAACGTAATTGTTGGATCGGTTTCGTCTTTTTTGCACGATTGAAGGCTAAGAAATAGTAATGAAAGTAATACCATTACAATTAAATTTGTTTTTTTCATCATTGGAAGTTTTTGATTTTGCAATATTTTGCAAATATAGTTTTTTATCTTTTTTGCAAGTAAAATAAATTTAAAAAGTCTTTAAATGCTTAATACTTGATTTGTATTAAACTTTTTGTGTGATTTAAATATTCTATGTATTTTTTCTATATATTTGCTAATCAAAATTTTAAATTTGAATAATCTAAGATGAAAATTCAAAAAGCACTATTTATTTTCTTCAGTTTTTTAAGTTTATTGGATTGTTTTGGTCAAAAAAATAATACATATACTACTGGAGTAATTCCTGGAATTAGCGATTTTATGATTTTAAATGACATTGAAAAGCAAATGACATCAATGTTCAACGAAATTAATTTCAGTTCGGATAGTTTAAAACTAAATGACAGTTTTAAAAAGGATTTCACAAACAACCGAAGTCGAGTTTTTATGAATAGTTATAACAATGGTAAAATCAACCCACGCGACACTGCTTTCCATTTAGGTTTGCCAATTCCATGCGACTGTACTGTCAGTAACGATTCAATGTTTGTTTTCATGAACTTCGGTTTTTTGGGAGGATTCGGATTTAATATTGGTGTTGTTGGAAACAAGTTTCAATCGCAATTTTTTGAATACATCGATGATGTAAAACCTTATAAAATATCGATTTCGGATACTGTTTTCAATAATTATATCCAAGTTGATAACACTACCCAATCGCTAATTTTAGACAAAAAACCTACATTTGCGATAGGACAACAAATTACAGGATTTCTCACTTTCTCCTCTTCAACTTATGTTGAAAAAACAACAGCGAATTCATTGGAAAATAAGTATGTAAGTGGTTATTCGTACTTTACATGTAAAACAAGGCAACGAACGTTGTTTGACCAATTGATGTTTGAGAGGAAATAAGTTCATGATTTTTTGCTGAAAATCATTATTACCTAAACCCTAAAGGGTGTGCTGATTTTCAGCGAGTTGTATTCTTCTTTTTCCAAAACAGAGTCTCCTGAAAGGGACTCTGTTGATTGGGGTTGTTTTATTCGTTTAGAGATTCCTCTCCGCGGTCGGAATGACAGTATTAGTCATCCCTTCTCCCAATCCTTCCTTGTAAAATATAAATACTTGTCATTCCGAGAAGTTATTCAAAATTTTGAAAACAAAGAGTGAATGACAGTTT
>CAZFPO010000111.1:0-7124 GCA_964521105.1 uncultured Lentimicrobiaceae bacterium
TAAAATATCCATCACGACGGACAATGCTTTTTATTTTACCGTATGCGGTCCATTCGATATGTTTTATTCCTTCGATTGAGTCGCGTTGCAGATTGCCAATTTCATCATATCCGTAATTATTCCAACTGTTTATGGTTTCGGATGCATCGCTGTAAGTGCCTTCATCATCTATATCATCGGTCATAATGCTGGCATTTATACTGTCGTTAACGTGATACAACCTATTACTAACGGCTTTATCGCCAACTTTCAAATATTTATACTTAAAGCTATCGAACATAACACCAGCTTGATTATTACGTTGTAAAGATAATAAATTTCCATTTGCATCGTACGAATAATTGTTAAAATACATGCTTCCATCCATATTTTCATTTTTCCAAACATTATTTGTAAAATCAAAATTTGCATATGCTTTCATTTCGGTGATGCGGTTCAACTGGTCATACTTGTATACTGCTCCTAATGGCAATATTTCTCGTGTGTCGGGATTGGTTATGGTGGTTGCCATAGCGGATATGTTGCCGTTGTATAGGTTTCGGCGTGTGCTCATCCAATCGGAGCTTGCTGTTCCTGCCTCAAAGCGATTGGCAACATTTGTCCATTTATTTGGGTCAATTGCCTGATAATCACCACTAAAATAGTTGAGGGTGTATCCAAAGGCATCGCTGGCAAAGTTTTGGTTGCTTCCGGTGGTGCCGCCATCGATACCCGGGTCGGTACTGACATTGAGGCTGTTAGAATTGACACCTTTTATCCAACCTAGTATGGCATTACAAGCGTAATCGTGCCTGTTTTTATCTGCTTAACATTCTGCAAATCTCGGAATCGCAGAACGTAAGTAAAGACAGTATTTGTTGTAACCTTTTGTCCTCTAACCTTTCCATCCCATCCTTCGTAAGGGTCGTTTGTTTCAAAAATCAGCATACCCCAACGGTCGTATATTTGGAAACTGTATCCACGTGAGGATAAATTCCGATGGATGGGTCGTATAGTTTCGTTATTACCATCGCCACCAGGAGTAAAGGACCCAGGCACATAAACACTCCACCAATCGTCAACATAAATAAATTCATATTGAGCAGTATCCATACAACCTTTATCGGAGCTAATAATTAATGAAACAGTGTATTTACCAGGTTCCGTGTAGAAGTAAATTGGATTGGTTTGATTAGAATATCCACCATCGCCAAAATCCCAGAAACTTGAATAAATGGCTGAAGATTGGTTTGTGAAAAATACTTGAGGATCGTATAAGTCAACTCTATTGGGGAATTGAGTAAATCGTGCAACTGGTTTTTCCCAAACGGTAATCCACTGCGGCTTGGTAATAGTTGAATCGCAACCAAATATTGAAGTAACCGTTAGAGTAACGTCATACACTCCCCAATCATAATATATCCAAGTAGGATTTCTGCCCGTACCAACGCCACCATCACCATATTGCCAAAAATATGTTTGACCTTCGTCAGGGTGAATTTCAAAGAAAGTAACTTCTAATGGTTGACAACCTTCACGTTTGTCGGAAATGAAATCGGCAGGAGGAAGTGGATGAAGTTCAATTAATGAGTCGCAATCGGTTATAGTACAGCCTAAAGCATCGGTAACCGTAACGCAATAAAGTCCAGCATAGAGATTTCCAACAGTTTGAGAAGTGTAATTGCCAGGTTGCCATAAATAAGTATAATCCGGAGTTCCACCACTTGGCAAAGCACTCACAACACCATCATGTCCACCTACGCAAGTAACATCAATTTTTGCTATAGATAAAAACAAAGGAGGATCAAGAGGATATACCGACATCGTATCTGTTAAAGAGCAACCACTGGCATCGGTAACAGTAACGGCGTAAAAACCTGCGGGTAGATTTTGTAAACTATCTACTTGCATACTATGAGTATGTGTAACACCAGTATTCCATTCAAAAGTAAAAGGAGGCGTACCATTTTGAACAACAGCCATTAAACAAGCAATAGAATCGCCATAACATATTAATGGTTGGCAAAATTCCAAATTCATTTGCATTTCTGGATTTGGTATAAGATTCACATAACCACAAATAGTATCAATTACAGGAGGCAGTGTCCAGGTTTGATTAAACCACGTAATTGGAATGTATCCAAGTGGAAATGTATGTTCGTATAGCGGTCCAATGGTTTGAGAAATATCCAATTCTGGAACATCAACCGATGCGACACTCAGTGTATCCGAAGAAACTTGAACAAAACACATCGAATCGGGATTATTTGGACAAGGAACAGGTACATCAATAACTAAAGGCAACATCTCACCACTAGGAATTTCACTATCAATTGGTCCAATTTGAATTTGGATAGTAATAGTTAAAATACTTATATGAAACCAAAATGCTAAACTATCCCAAGTATGGTTTGTAAAATCGTTACCAATAATGTGATCCACTCTAACTAACATTTGAGGCCAACCCCAGCAGGGATAATCAAAATTCAAATCATTATTGGTTTGATAAACAATAACGTTATTTATACCCGAATTAAGCACCTGTCCTCCAGCATCCACCTCGGCATACTGGACGGGTGTGGGAAAGGTCAGTCGTGTTTTCACATCCGGACAGAAGGTAAAATCTTGGGTAAGATGGCTATCCATACCTATTTCCATCGATATTAAACTCCAAGATATGGTAACACCAGGAGCAATGGTCATACTTCCATTTATCAAATTTAATATTTGTTGGATAGTTGTACCCGCTGGAGGCGGAATAAACTGGGCTACAAACCCTAAAAAGGTAATAATATCGAGTTCGAAACCCCACCATACACTATCACCAGAAGCATATAAACAGTAATCTGGACCAGGTCCCATGTAATCGGTGGTAACCACATACGGTATTGTAATATATCCGGTAAGACCAATCCCAAAAAAGTCTGGAATAATAATTGGCAAAAAGTTTCCATGACAAAATTGGGGGATATTATTAACCATACAAGGATAGTTATAATATCCTGTAAATGTGTTAATTTGGAAGATATTAATGGAGTCGTATTGGTGAGTAGGATTATTAATCCCAAAACTAAAATCGGTACAAGCACCAACGCAAATGGTGGCATCTACCATAAAATGTACACCCCAGAAGAAGTCGAGAGAAACAACCCCAGCCGATGGAAAATGTGTACTTAAATCCCATCCAGGTAAAGGATGCCATTCCGATTCAACGGTTAAGGTTTGTCCGGGATTAAAGGTATTGTCATCTGGAAAATCGGTAGTAATTAATCCGTTGTATTCCACATCAACCGATCCGGTAGTAAAACCGTGCATACTAAATCGAGCACCAGCGAGCATCCAGAAATCTATACTAACAACGGCTCCCCAACGCGTGCCAAAAAATGGGTCTGTCCAAATTTGACCGATGGTTTGGTTCATACTTTCTTCTATCCAAAAAATATCGTAATCAAGTTCAATATCAAATGGCTGTCCATCAGGACCCCACATATTGCGATGAATGGCGTCAAACTCCCATCCACAAACCGTTTTATTTAAAGGATCCTCTTGTGCTTTCAAAGTTTGAAAGCTTGTAAAAAACAAGAGAATTAATATGACAATTTTTGAAAAGATTTTTGAATACATATATCTTTTTATTTTCAAAACTCAATGTTTAAAACACATTTTTCTAATACTTCATATAAGAGATGACGCATCACAACAGGATAATTAGCACTTATCCATGCTGTTTTTGTTTTATCCCCCGAAAAAAGAACAATTCGTTCATATTCCCAATCACCACTTTTAAAAGTTAAAACATACATCATCCCCGAATTTCCCGATTTTGTAAAAACTTCGTATTTCGAAATGTACTTAAATCCTTGTTTGGTAAATGTTTCGGGAGTAATGGTGGGTATCAATTTTTCGTAGGAAGTATTTAACTGCTGAACTAAAATGCTACTACTCGTCCAATCCTGAATAAAGGTATTTTTTGTACCTTCTTTAAAATGGAAAGTTTTTGGGGGAGTAATAGTAATGGATGTTCCTTCAATCTTAATCGAAGTATTACCATCAAAAAAATTCGATTCATCAATTTTTGAATTAATTTTTGTAATATTAGAAGGATCAACGTTTTTAATCGTTTCGTTTGGTTTTTGTTCAACCTTAATTGTTGGTGAATTCTGAGCATTTACGCAAATCACAAAAAACAAATTAACAATTATCGTATAAAACAGTAGCTTTATTTTCATGCAAAAAGTGATTAAATCCTATATTTTAGTTAGCTAAACACTCGACTAAATTACACATTTTTTTAACAACACAAAATAAAGACATTTAATTTCCCCTTTTAGTTGTCTATTTGTTAATTTAAACAACTTCTAAATAAGTTGCAATATCCTTATTTATCAATAATTTATAATATTTTCAGGAAAAATATTGAGAATATATTTTTATTCACAATCGATTGTTACAAAAATTCAAATTCGCTTAGTAAAAGTGAAATTGGAGCAAATATCACTTGAATAATTCAAACAATAGCAAAAAAATATATACTTTTGAAAAAATATATCATGTGAGTAAAATAATTAACGAAAGTTACAATATCGGAAAAGAATTACCTATTGTTGAAGAATTTTATTCAATTCAAGGTGAAGGATATAACACAGGTAAGGCTGCTTATTTTTTAAGAATTGGAGGTTGTGATGTAGGCTGCTGGTGGTGTGACGCAAAAGACAGTTGGAATGCAATAAATTTTCCGTTAGTAAATGTCGATTCGGTTATTGAACGAGTTAAAAATTCGGGAGCTAAAGCTATCGTGGTTACTGGTGGCGAACCTTGTTTATATAATTTAGACTATTTAACTCGTGAACTCAAATTAATAGGCATTGAAACATTTTTAGAAACATCTGGCTCCGAAGTCATTACAGGTTTTTGGGATTGGATTTGTATATCTCCAAAAAGAAATGTCCCTCCTTTGGCTCAACAACTTTTTATGGCGGATGAAATTAAAATAATTGTTTTTGATAATGACGATTTTTTGTGGGCGGAGTCATTCTATTCAAATGTTAAAAAAAATTGCAAGCTATACTTACAACCCGAATGGAGTCGTTTTAAAGAGATAACTCCAATGATTGTAGATTTCGTTAAAAAAAATCCCCGATGGGAAATATCCTTACAGAGTCATAAATTCATGAAAATCCCCTAACATAAATTTAAATGAAGCGAATAATTTTATTAATTTCAATCTTAGCTATATCTTCAATTTTGTTTGCACAACCAGGAGCTAACGGAGTTACCACCAAGTCGAAAAAAGCCGAAAAAGCATACCGAAAAGCTATCAAAGCTTTGGATAATAGAGATATGGAAACCGTATATGCAAATTTAGAAAAAGCTATCGAAGAAGATCCAAACTTTATAGAAGCATACATTGTAATGGGCGACAGTTACTCTTTAAAAGGAAATTGCAAAAAAGCGGTGATTTACTATACCAAAGCAATTGAAATAAATCCCGACTTTTTCCCCTCTATTTACTATTTGTGTGCCATTCAACAAATGCAATGCGGATATTATACCGAAGCGATGGCTAACTTCGAAAAGTCGTTAAGTGCTAAAACACCAAGTACAAGCGACTTGGGAATGATTAAAAGATTCATGAACCGATGCGAATATGCCTCCAATTTGATGAAAAATCCAATGAATTTTAATCCTATCAACATGGGCGAAAACATCAATTCATCATGGGACGAATACTTACCAACAATCACAGCGGATGAAGAAACATTTATTTTCACCGTTCGCCGACCTCGCGATGCAAATACCGAATGTGCTTCGTGTAAACATGAAGAAGATTTTTACATTAGTAATAAAAACGAAAAAAAAGAGTGGAATCCTCGACGTCCTTTGGGCAAACCAATTAATACATCTTTTAACGAAGGGGCTCAAACTATTTCGCCCGATGGAAAATACATCGTTTTTACAGGTTGTAACCGCGATGATGGAATGGGTAGCTGTGATTTATATTGGTCGAAAAAAATTGGAAATCGCTGGACTACACCCAGAAACATGGGAAAACCAGTTAATACAAAATCATGGGAATCGCAACCTTCGTTTGCAGCCGATGGAAAAACTATTTACTTCACGTCTAATAGACCTGGAGGAATTGGTGCAACCGACTTATGGAAAACAACAATGATTGAAGATGGAGTTTTTAGTGAACCCGAAAATTTAGGAAAAACTATTAATACCGAAATGGAAGAAGTTTCTCCATTCATTCATCCCGATGGAAAAACACTATATTTTGCTAGCAATGGCTATAAAGGAATGGGTGGAAAAGATTTGTTTCTTTCACGATTAGATGCATCAGGTAATTGGTCTATACCTGAAAACCTGGGTTACCCAATAAACTCTGTTGCCGACGAAATTAATCTAATCGTAAATTCTAGAGGAAACATCGCTTTTTTCTCATCTGATAAAGAAGGTGGACAAGGTGGCTTGGATATTTATTGGTTTGAGCTAGACGAACGTATTCGCCCAACTGCAGTTACTTATTTAAAAGGAAAAGTCTATGATGAATTAACACGAAATCCTTTAGAATCAACTATTGAACTTATTGATTTAAAGACTGGCAAAATCGTTACTACACTAAAATCTGATGCCGTCACAGGTGAATTTCTTATTTGTTTACCTACCGATAATGAATATGCTTTAAACGTTAACAACGACAAATACCTTTTCTATTCTGATAATTTTAATTTAACGGGTATTCATTCGCAAACCGAACCTTTTACGAAAGATATTCCATTAAAATCGATGAAGATTGGTGAAATAGTGATTTTAAAAAATGTATTTTTCGATACCGACAAATTTGATTTAAAGCCTGAATCAAAAATTGAATTAAATAGATTAGTTGATTTACTACTTAAAAATAAAACTATAAAAATTGAAATTGGAGGACATACCGATAATCAAGGTTCAAAAGAACACAATAAAACCCTATCAAACAATAGGGCAAATGCCGTTTACGAATACTTAATAAACAATGGAATTGATAAAACACGATTAAGTTTTCAAGGGTATGGAATGGAAGTCCCAATTGCAACAAACGATACCCCCGAAGGACGTTCTTTAAATCGGCGTACCGAATTTAAAATTGTTGGTTACTAATT
>CAZFPO010000111.1:7224-9579 GCA_964521105.1 uncultured Lentimicrobiaceae bacterium
GTATTAAAAGGCAAAATGAAAATTGTACTTTTTAACGATAATGGAGAAATTACAAAATCTATCCATTTACAAAAAAATGGCGTATTATTAGCAGAAATACCACCAAAAACATGGCACACTGTTATTTCGTTACAAAAAGGCACCGTTTATTACGAAGTTAAAGATGGTCCATACGATGTTACAAATGATAAAAAATTCGCTCCATGGGCTCCTGCCGAAGATGACAATTCAGCATTAGAATATTTAAACGAACTTAAAAGATTGACTAATTCTTGAGGTTATCATTCAGTTATTTGATATTTTTTTCACTTCTTGTCATTTTTTACGTACGTTTGCAGTCCAAAACTTAAAATATGGTAGCCTATTTGTCTCAAAATGTAAGTAAAGTTACAACACACGTGTTGCATAAGATGAAAATCAACCATGAAAAGATTGCTATGCTAACGGCTTACGACTATTCAATGGCAAAACTTATAGATATTGCCGGAATTGATGTCGTTTTAGTTGGAGACTCAGCGTCAAATGTTATGGCTGGGCACAAAAGCACATTACCCATCACTTTAAACGAAATGATTTATCATGCGTCTTCGGTTGTTCGTGGAACAAAACGAGCTTTTGTAGTAGTTGATTTACCATTTGGAACATATCAAGGAAATTCCAAAGAAGCGTTAAATTCCTCTATTCGAATCATGAAAGAGTCGGGAGCTGATGCCATTAAACTCGAAGGAGGAAGCGAAATAATTGAATCTGTCGATCGTATTTTGTCGGCTGGAATTCCAGTTATGGGGCATCTTGGGCTAATGCCTCAGTCGATTCATAAATACGGAACTTATTCGGTTAGAGCGACTACAAAAGAAGAATCAGATAAATTATTAAAAGATGCTAAACTGCTCGAAAAAGCGGGTTGTTTTGCTATCGTTTTAGAAAAAATCCCAGCCACTCTGGGTAAAAAAGTTTCGGAAAATTCAAACATTCCAATTATTGGTATTGGGGCAGGTAATGGAGTAGACGGTCAAGTTTTAGTTTTACACGATATGTTAGGTATTGTTCAGGATTTTTCACCAAGATTTTTACGAAGATACAATAACCTAAGTGATGAAATTATTGGATCGGTACAATCATACATTAATGATGTTAAAACACTTGATTTTCCTAACGAAAAAGAACAATACTAATTAGTTTTTTGTAAGTGTTAACTGTGGTTTTGATAAACAATTGCAACTTATAAACAATAATTTGTAGAGAAAAACTGTTTTTTCATTCAAGCTGTTTTTATTCTCTATATTACTTTTGTGTTTATCAATTCAAAAAAATGATTACAAAAAAGACTATTCTGATTTTTTTCTGCCTATTTTTTTCTATCGCCATATTCGCTCAAACAATAGGTGCTGGCGGTTCATTAATCTATAATCCTCAAACCGAAAGCGTTGGGTTTGGACTAAGAGCGATGATTTTCCCTAACAAACTATATAGTATTGTGCCTCAGCTTTCGTACTATCCATCGTTTAATAAAGTACATGAATTTAATATTGGTTTAGGTTTAGAATATAAATTTTGGAAACGAAAATCATACTATATTTACTTACTTGGGCATGGTGGATACGATTCGTGGATAAATTATGCAAAGTCGCCCATGAAAGATGCAAAACGTAATAATTGGAATTTGGAAGGTGGAATTGGTATTTCAACATGGAAATGCTTGCGACCATTTTTTGAATATCGTTATAATACTAAATTTATGGAAACTAACGCTCAATTAGGGCTAATTTACGTGTTTAATTGTAATTCAAAATATAACCCTGGTGCAAACTATTCACGATCCAAATCAAAAGGTGGAATTTTCAAGAAAAAAGGCTGTCCTGCGTATAATTAAAAATTTACTTAACATGAAAAACATAAAGCTAATACCAATTTTAATCGGAACATTCCTCCTCTTTTCAATTTTCTCATGTAAAAAAGACAGAATTGAAAAATCGTTGAACGAATATGGAGATTTGAATAATTATTTTAACACGAAAAAACAAGCAGAGCAAGTTTTTATAATTGACTCGAATGGCATTGGACCCATAATAGGAAATCAAGGAACCAAAATTTGGATTTCGAAAAGCTGTTTGCAAAAACCAAATGGCGACACTATAACTTGGCCCTACATTGTTAAATTAGTTGAATTATACACTCCAATGGATATGATTTATTGGCAAATGCCTAGTGTTTCATCTCTCGGAATTTTAGAAACAGATGGAGAAATTAGGCTAAGAGCTTTTAAAGATAATGTGGAGTTAAAACTTAAACTATATCCTTGCCACTGCCTTGTTTCGATGCCCAACAATGCTCCAAAAAACTACATGAAAGTAT
>CAZFPO010000112.1:0-9471 GCA_964521105.1 uncultured Lentimicrobiaceae bacterium
TTGATAGCACTCTTGTTGAAGATGAAGTTTTAGTTGATGCTAATTTTGGCTGGCTAAACGATTGTGCTAATTATAATGAAACCGAAAAAAAAAATTATTTTTATCATAAAGATCATTTAGGCTCATCAACTCATCAATTATTCTTTTATAATTTTAGCTGTTAACCAATTGTTGATATAATACGTTTACACAAAATTTTTGATTGTGTGAAATTAATTACTTTTGTCAAAAAAACAAAAAAATGGCAAGTATTAAAGAATTAGAACGAATTGCTTCACAAGTGCGTAGAGATATTGTACGAATGGTTCATGCGGTGGCATCCGGTCATCCTGGGGGGTCATTAGGTTGTGCCGATTTTATGACGGCATTGTATTTTGAAATGTTGGATCAAAAACCACTACCATTTGATATGAACGGTGAAAATCAGGACATTTTCTTTTTATCAAACGGTCATATTTCGCCAGTTTTTTATAGCGTATTGGCTCGCAGTGGTTATTTCCCTGTTTCGGAATTAGCAACTTTCCGAAAAATTGGAACGCGTTTGCAAGGACATCCAACTCCAGCCGAGCATTTAGAAGGAATTCGCATGGCTTCGGGCTCTTTAGGTCAGGGAGTTTCTGTTGCAATTGGGGCAGCGTTAGCTAAAAAAATGAATCATGACGACAAATTAGTTTATGTATTAACTGGCGATGGCGAGCTGCAAGAAGGTCAAATTTGGGAAGCTCTGATGTATGCTGCTGCTAAAAAAGTGGATAATTTGATTTTAACGGTAGATTATAATCAAAAACAAATTGATGGTCCAACCGATGTCGTTTTATCTCTTGGCGATTTAAAAGCAAAATTTGAAGCCTTTGGTTGGAAAACCATCGAAATGAAAGGCAATGATATGCAAGATGTGGTTAACCAGATGAAACGTGCAAAAACACTTACTAAAAATGAAACACCAGTAGCTATTATTATGCACACCGAAATGGGCTGTGGAGTCGATTTTATGATGGGTACCCACAAATGGCATGGCTCTGCTCCAAACAACGATCAGTTAGCCGATGCGTTGTCGCAACTCGAAGAAACTCTTGGAGATTACTAATAGGTTAAATTGTTTTATGTAAATTAAAGATTAAATGATAAAAAGATTTTCGATAGTACTGTTTTTGTTGGTTTTAAGTTGCTCAAATGCAAATTTATTGGCACAAACGCAAACTCCTATTTCAAATGAGGGACAAACTATTACTCGAATTCTTTTTATTTTTGATGCCTCAAAAAGCATGTTTGGTAGATGGCAAAGCGATATGAAAATTAAAATCGCTCAAATGATTTTAACCGAAATGCTGGATAGCCTTGAAACGTACCCCGATTTACAAATTGGACTTCGGGTTTTTGGACATCAAAAAGATTTTCCTCCTCAGGATTGCAACGATACTCGTTTAGAGGTGCCATTATCATTTAATAGTATTCCTAAAATAAAACATCGATTAAAAACACTTGCCCCTCGTGGCACTACTCCAATTGCGCTTTCGCTCGAAGCTTGTGCGAACGATTTTCCGCCTTGCGATAATTGTAGAAATATTGTTATATTAATTACCGATGGAATTGAAGAGTGTAATGGCGACCCTTGTGCTGTTTCGATTGCATTACAAAAAAAAGGAATTATCCTTAAACCTTTTGTAATTGGTGTTGGCGTCGATTTCGACCTCTCATTTAATTGCATGGGAACTTATTTTGATGGCTCTACCGAAAAGAAATTTAAAGATGCGTTAAATATTGTAATTTCGTATGCTTTAAATAGAACCACTGCTCAGGTAAATCTGCTGGACGAAAAAGTTAAACCTACCGAAACTAACACCGTATTTACTCTTTCCGATGGATTATCGGGCAATCCATATTATACTTTCGTTCATACAATGAACACAAAAGGTTTGCCTGATACGTTGATTTTGGATCCTATTCCAATTTATAGAGCTACTGTATACACACTTCCTCAAGTTTTATCAGATACCATAAGTCTAACGTCTGGAAAACATACCATTATACCAGCAAATACACCGCAAGGAAAATTAGTATTTTTAACACCCGACAAAAATACAAAATACAAAGGTGTGCCTGTAATTGTTCGCAAAGCTGGCGATTTAAATACTTTAAATGTACAATATTTTACTCAAGATGAAACGTATTTAACTCAAAAGTATGATGCCGAAATATTATGTTTACCTAGAGTTTATGTTAAAGATATCCAAATAAAGCAAAGTCAAACCACGAAGGTTGAAATTCCCGAGCCTGGCTTTGCTGATTTCAGCATGTCCGAATTTGGTTCGGGTAGCTTATTTGTAATTCGTAACGAAGGGAAGATGGAATGGATTTACAATATGCGAGAAAATACAAAATCCGAAAAATTAATGTTGCAACCCGGAAAATATCGGGTGGTTTTCAGGTCGAAGTACTCAACCAATTCAACCGAAACGAAGATTAAAGATTTTGTAATTGAGTCAACTAAAACAGTTAAAATAAATATTTTTCAAGATAAATAAAATTAATATTGATGGAAAAACCAGTATGTAATGATTTTAAAGATACCCGTTCGGGTTTTGGTGAAGGACTTTCGGAATTAGGTGATAAAAACCCCAACGTAGTGGCATTATGTGCCGATTTAATTGGTTCTCTCAAAATGGATACTTTTATTAAAAAATATCCTCAACGATTTTATCAGGTTGGAATTGCCGAAGCTAATATGATAGGTATTGCGGCTGGATTAACCATTGGTGGTAAAATTCCGTTTACTGGAACATTTGCTAATTTTTCGACCGGAAGAGTTTATGATCAGATTAGACAAGTGGTTGCTTATTCCAATAAAAATGTAAAAGTTTGTGCTTCTCATGCGGGAATTACTTTAGGCGAAGATGGAGCTACGCATCAAATTATGGAAGACATTGGTTTGATGAAGATGTTGCCAAATATGGTGGTAATTAATACCTGCGATTTTAACCAAACCAAAGCAGCTACGATAGCCATTGCCGATTATGTTGGACCAGTTTATTTGCGATTTGGTCGTCCAGTGGTTCCCAATTTTACTCCCGCCGATGCTCCGTTTGAGATTGGTAAAGCAATTTTGTTGAAAGAAGGCAAAGATGTTTCCATTTTTGCAACTGGTCACATGGTTTGGCATGCACTTGAAGCGGCTTATGAATTAGAACAATTAGGAATTGATGCCGAAGTAATAAATATTCACACCATTAAACCTTTGGATAATTTTACTGTCTTAAATTCCGTTGGTAAAACCAAATGTGCGGTGGTAGCCGAGGAACATCTTTTTAATGGTGGTTTAGGTGATTCAATCGCACAACTTTCTGCTCTAAATCATCCAATCCCAATCGAATATGTGGCAGTGAATGATTCTTTTGGAGAAAGTGGAACACCTGCACAATTAATGGAAAAATATGGACTTACAACCAAAAATATTGTCAAATTTGCCCAAAAAGCAATCGGAAGAAAATAAGTCCGATGAGGTAATTTTAAATATGCTTAAAGCCGAACACCAAAAGGAGTTCGGCTTTCGTATATTGGTTGATAAGTACAAAAAACAAGTATATTGGCAAGCTCGAAGAAATCTTGTTATTCACGAAGATGCCGACGATGTTGCTCAAAACGTTTTTATTAAAGTTTGGAAAGGAGTTTCAAACTTTCGAGGCGATTCAAAACTCTCATCTTGGATTTTTAGAATTACAGCAAACGAAATTATTAACTATGCAAATGCTCGAAAAACATCTAAAAATATTTTTAGTGATAGCGATTTATCCCTTGAACGTGCTTTTTCACCCGATACATTTATAGGTAACGATATTGAGAAAGAGTTTCAAAAAGCATTGTTAACTATTCCTCCACGCCAACGAATGGTTTTCACTATGAGATATTACGACGAAACTCCGTTTGATTCAATTGCCGAACAACTCAATCTTTCAACAGGTGCCGTAAAAGCATCGTATCACCATGCTGCCGAAAAAATGAAAATTTTTTTATTGGACCTTTAAACTTTTAAATTATCATACTGTCAAAACAACATAATTTCTTTTAAAATGAAAACTCCAGCTGAACAAAATCATCCTTTTAATACACCAGATGCTTATTTTGATAACTTCACCGAAAATTTGATGGACGTTATTAAAACAAACGAAAAGGTAAAATCAAAAAGGATTTTATCTGCTTGGTTAAAGTATTCATCGGTTGCTGCTATAATTTTACTTGTATTAACGTTTACGCTATTCAGAATTCACGAAAATTCAAACATAGCCAGTAGCTCCGATTCAATTAACACTCAACATTATGTTTTAATTTCAGATTCCGGAATGAAATTTAAACAGAAATCTAACCAAACAATGCAAAATTCTGATGTAATTATTAGTCAGGATTTGTTTGATGATGAAATTGTTGATTGGTCTTCAACAATGGAGTTTAGCGATGAGGAATTAGTAGTATTATATAGTAATATTTAAAAAAAAAATTATGAAAACAACAAGATTTGTGTCGTTATTTAGCATTATTGCATTATCCATATTTAGTTTTTCGGTTTTGGCTCAAAAAGTGGATAAGCCAATCCATAAAAATCAGAAACTAAAGGAAAGAAAAACGGAAATGGAAAAACAAAAAATTGATTTTATTGTAACATACTTAGAAATGTCAGCCACTGAAGCCGAATCTTTTAAGAAAATCTATAAGGAGACGAATGACAAAGAGAAAGAATTGCGAACTGCTTTCCGAAAAGAAATAAAGCCTTTAATGGACAAAAAATGGAAAGAAATTACTGACAAGGAAGCAGAAGAATTGTTGCTTAAACAGGATAATCATCAAACTGCGATTCAAAACCTACAAAAGGATGCTATGATAAAGTATAAAAAGGTTTTACCAGTTGCAAAAGTTGCCAAAATTAAACAGGCGGAAAATGAATTTAAAAAAGAGCTACTAAAAAATGTTCGTGAAAAACGAAATGCAAATATTACTAAACCAGATGATGTAACCGAATAATCGATATTCTGTGTTTTAAAAGCTTGTTCCTTTTTGGGGCAAGCTTTTTTATTATTTCTTTTTTTGTAATCGTTTTTATAAAATTGTACTTTTGCAAAAAACATTCAAATGACTAAAAATTCCATTGAAAAACTCTTTAATACATTTACTAACAAAAAAGTATTGATTATAGGTGATGTTATGGTTGATGCGTATCTTTTTGGTAAAGTTGAACGAATTTCGCCCGAAGCACCCGTGCCAGTGGTTTCGGTAACCGAACGCGACAACCGACCTGGAGGTGCTGCAAATGTTGCGTTAAATGTTCAAGCATTGGGTGCCGAAGCAATTTTGTGTTCGGTAGTTGGTAACGACCAAAAAGGAAATGAGTTTGTAGAAAGTTTACAAAAAGCTGGACTAACAACTCGCGGAATTATTAAAAGTAACCATCGAATTACCACTACAAAATTCAGAATAATTGGTAATAAAACTCAATTGCTTAGAGTAGATGAAGAAATTACAACACCTTTAAATGAAGGTGATTTCATTCAAATATATGACACCATCGAGTATTTAATTGAAAATGAAATAATTGACGCAATAATCTTTGAAGATTACGACAAAGGTATTATCTCGGAAGATTTGATTGAAAAAATAATTTTTAAAGCTCGAATATTAGATATTCCCGTTATTGTTGACCCTAAAAAGAAAAATTTTAACTCCTATAAAAAAGCTACTATTTTTAAGCCAAATTTAAAAGAATTAACCGAAGGAATTAGGGTTGATATTAATGTAGAAAACAACAAAGAATTATTTAAATTGGTGGAAGATTTTATTCATGCCAATCAGGTAGAAATTGTAATGACAACATTATCCGAACGTGGTATTCTAGTTTCGTGGAAAGAAGAAAATGAAGATAAAATAACACATAAAATAATTCCTGCTCATTTACGAAATATTTCCGATGTTTCTGGGGCAGGCGACACTGTGGTGAGTGTGGTTGCATTATGTCATGCCTCCGGACTTCGCCCTGACGAAACGGCTGCTATCGCAAATATTGCTGGCGGTCTTGTGTGCGAAGAAATTGGGGTTGTTCCTATCAATAAGTTAAAGTTTATGAATGAGTCAATTTGTATTTTAAACGCTTGATGAAATCTCTTGACAAATCAAAAAATAGCATCTCAACGATGTTTAATTCTATTGCTCCAAAGTACGATTTTATTGGACACTTTTTTTCGTTTGGAATTGATAAATATTGGCGAAAAAAAACAATTAATTCAATTAGTATAAAACCTGATTTTATTTGCTTAGATGTTGCTACAGGCACTGGTGATATGGTTTTTTATTTGGCTGAAAAAAAACCATACTCAATTGTAGGTATTGACATCTCAAAATCGATGTTAGACATTGCTGAAAAAAAATATAAAAAAAAACATCTTGCTACGAAAATTTCTTTTTTAAATGCCGATGCCGAGCACATACCATTCCCTGATGAAACCTTTGATGTTGTTACTATTGCATTTGGTGTGCGAAATTTTAACGACCCAATTAAAGCCTTAATCGAAATTAAAAGGGTGTTAAAGAAAAATGGAAGTTTGAACATCATTGAGCTTACAATTCCAGCGAATTTTTTCGGAAAATTTTATAAATTTTATCTTTCCAAAATAATGCCTTTTGGTGCAAACTGTATTAGTCGAAAAGCTAAAGTATACAACTACCTTCCAAAATCAATAGTGCAGTTTAACCAAGGAGATGGTTTTATTAAATTAATGAATAATTGTGGTTTTTTACACGCCCAATATTCTTCGTTAAGCATGGGAATTGCAACGCTTTATAAAGGTTTTATGTCGCAACCTAAAATGTCCGAATTTTCGATGGATGAAAATTTTGAACGACTGATTGAACGATATAATAAAGATGAACAAAAATCGTTTAATGTATTAAATTGATTCATTTTATGATAAATAAGAAAATTCTGTTTGTAGCATTCGTTGTTTTAAGTTTGTCGGCATTTTCGCAAAAGGGAAATAAAAACTTACCTAAATACGACCTTAAAAAATATCATTTCGGTTTTTTATTGGCTTTTAATCAATTTAATTTTGCTGTAAAGCCAGTTCAAAATTTAAGCACTTTTGATTCATTAATGGTAGTTGAATCAACCCCGATGAGTGGATTTAATTTGGGAGTTATCTCAAATTTAAGAATGGGAAATCATTTCGATTTGCGATTTATCCCAACTTTATCATTTGGCGACAGAGTGCTTAATTACACGATAAAGTTTCAAGATACTATTTTCCATACCGTGGAAAAGAAAATTGAATCGACCTATATTGATTTTCCTTTATATGTGAAATTTAAGTCATCACGAATGAATAATACTCGATTGTATGTTTTAGCTGGTCTTGAATATAGTTTAGATTTAGCTTCTCAAGCCAAAAAAAAACAACAAGACAGAGATGAGATTTATGTAAAGTTAAAACGAAACGATTATTCATTTCATGCTGGTGTAGGTGCCGATTTTTATTTAACCTATTTCAAATTTGCAGTGGAGTTTAAAATGGCTTATGGTTTTCGCGATTTAATTGTTCGCGAAGGTAATTTGTTTTCGATTAGTATCGAACGTTTGAATTCCAAAA
The DNA here is from genome assembly GCA_964521105.1 of uncultured Lentimicrobiaceae bacterium. GTDB lineage: Bacteria > Bacteroidota > Bacteroidia > Bacteroidales > WCHB1-69 > JAQUGA01. The sequence continues at coordinate 7,626 of CAZFPO010000112.1, forward strand.
ATATGCAAATCTCATTTTTGTTCGAATAAAGCATGATACAACGAGTTGAAATTTCATTATTGCCTTCAAAAATTGAAGATAATCAAGCCATTTTTAATGCGTTACAAAAAAAAATCTCATCTAAACAAAACATCACTGGTTTCGAAATCATAAAACGTTCGCTCGATGCTCGACAATCTGTTATTATTTATCGACTCATAGTAGATGTGTGGTTAGATGAAACAAAACCAGATTCAGTATTTCAACATGCTTTTCAGAAAAAAAATGTCGAAAATAACGACTCTGTAGTAATTATTGGAACAGGTCCTGCCGGACTTTTTGCTGCATTACAATTAATTGAACGTGGTTTTAAACCAATTCTTCTCGAGCGTGGAAAAAGTGTTGAAGAACGCAAAAAAGATGTCGCAAAATTGAATAGGGGAGTTGAGTTAAATCAAAATTCAAATTGGTGCTTTGGCGAAGGTGGTGCTGGAACTTATACCGATGGAAAGCTATATACTCGTTCAAACAAAAGAGGCGATATTACTAAAATTTTACGCACTTTTGTGCAATTTGGTGCATCGCCCGATATCATGATCGATGCTCATCCTCACATTGGAACGGATAAATTGCCCGCAATTATCAAAAATATTCGTAAATTTATTTTAGATTGTGGTGGCGTTTTTTATTTCGATACAAGAATTGTTGATATAAATTTGAAAAATGGGAAAATTGAATCAGTAATTGACCAAAATGGAACGCGTTATACTGCTAAATCATACATTTTAGCAACTGGCAATTCCTCATCTGAAATCTATCACATTATTCATGAAAAAGGAATTGCATTAGAATTCAAAGATTTCGCCATGGGTGTTCGCATTGAACTTCCTCAGCTAATAGTTAATCAATCGCAATATCGAAATTTAAAGCAAAATCCAAATTTGCCACCTGCCGAATATCATTTGGCTACTTCAGTCGATAACAGAGGCGTTTTTTCGTTTTGTATGTGTCCCGGTGGCATTGTTGTTCCTGCACTAACTCACAACGGACAATTTGTGGTAAATGGCATGTCGAATTCGCGTAGAAATTCCGAATTCGCCAATTCGGGAATTGTAGTGGCTGTTTCGGAAAAAGAGGTGGTTGAATTTGAAAAAGATGGTCCATTAAAAGGATTATCGTTTCAACGTTTTTATGAAGAAAAAGCTTGGATTAAAGAAAAATTTTTAAAAGCTCCAGCTCAAAAAGTGAATGATTTTATAGTTCAAAAAACTTCCACAAATTTATCCAATTCAACCTACAATCCAGGTTTAGAAAGCATTAATTTATGGGAAATTCTTCCTAAATTTATCAGTAAAAGTTTGACTGAGGGATTACGTCAGTTTGAACAAAAAATTAAAGGCATTAATTCTTCTGAAGCAGTTTTAATTGGAATTGAATCTCGAACCTCTTCACCTGTAAGAATTCCTCGCGACAGAGATGCATTCTGTCATCTTCAAATTCATAATTTATTTCCTTGTGGCGAAGGAGCTGGATATGCCGGTGGAATTACATCATCAGCAATTGATGGAATAAATTGTGCCTTACATGTGAAATAATAACTGAACATGGTTGGAATACATTTTTTTTGATAAGGAAGATGGAAGATGGGAAGATGGGAAGTAGGGAAGTAGGGAAGTAGGGAAGTAGGGGAGATGGAAGATGGAAGATGGAAGATGGAAGTAGGGAAGTAGGGAAGATGGAAGTAGGGAAGTAGGGAAGTAGGGAAGATGGAAGTAGGGAAGATGGAAGTAAGGAAGATGGAAGATGGGAAGTAGTAAAGTACTCCCCATTCTTAGGACATTTTTAATATCAACTATAGATATACTTT
>CAZFPO010000113.1:0-9434 GCA_964521105.1 uncultured Lentimicrobiaceae bacterium
CCGAAAACCGACTACGCTCGACAAACGAAAACCGCACGAGTATTCGTCCCCAGACTATACCTAAAAAAGAGAGATTAAACCCGCAAAAAATTGGATTTAATCTCTCGAAAATCATTTTGAACTGGAGGAGTATTACCTTTCCAAAGTCAATTCGTTTGAGAATCTTACTTCTGAAATTCTTTGAGAGTTCGGTGCTCTGCACCTCTTTTTTTCATTCTGCTATTATTTTACAGATAGAACGGTGCTACGCACCCGGTGATTCTGCAAATTGTATTTTCATAATGCTGAAGGAACATTCCCTTGAATGTGAATAAAAATTGAAACGATTTAGCCTAAGGTGCATCGCACCGCCCTCACTGTAAAAGAAAGTAAAAAATAACGACATTAAGGTGCAGAGCACCGTTCTATTATCGAAGCATGTGAAAAAAAATCATTTTTTTTATTTTCCCGATAGTTCGGTGCTCTGCACCTGATGAATCTGCAAATTATTGTTTTATTATCCTGAAATTAATTTTTCGTATCAAAAACTATCAATTTTAATTAAATAATCTCATCTAAATTTTAAATTATTAATCCAATATGCACAAATCCAACTGTTTATAAAATTCAATAAGCAAAATTTTCAATTTATTACGAAATTGGTATCTTTGTTACAACTAAAAATATTTAAACTATAATAGATGGCGAATACATATACAAAAGCATATTTTCATATAGTTTTTGCTGTTAAAAACCGACAAGCTTTAATTCAAAAAGAATGGAAAGATGAGCTTGAAAAATATATAACAGCAATTATTCAAAAACACAAACATAAATTGATAGCAATCGGAGCAGTGAAAGATCATATTCACATTCTAATCGGTTATGATTTGAATCAATTAATACCCGATTTAGTGGAAGAAGTGAAGACATCCTCAAATTCATGGATTAAAACTAAAAAACTTTGTAAATATAAATTCGAGTGGCAAAGAGGTTATGGAGCATTCTCTCACGCTAGATCACAAATTACAACAGTTGCTAATTACATTGCTAATCAAGAAATACATCATAAAAAGAAAACTTTTAAAGAGGAATACTTAGAAGTTTTAAATAAAAATGAAATTCAATTTAAGGATGAATTTTTGTTTTATTTTTTTGAATAATCAGTACAGATACTACTATTCTGTGAAAGGAAGTTGTAGCTAAAACTCACATTTTAGTTTTTTTGATAGTTCGGTGCTCTGCACCTCCGTTTTTTCCTCATTCTGGTTTTTACAGAGAGAACGGTGCTACGCACCCGGTGATTCTGCAAATTGTATTTTCATAATGCTGAAGGAACATTCCCTTGAATGTGAATAAAAATTGAAACGATTTAGCCTAAGGTGCATCGCACCGCCCTCACTGTAAAAGAAAGTAAAAAATAACGACATTAAGGTGCAGAGCACCGTTCTATTATCGAAGCATGTGATTGAGAATCTTACTTCTTAAATTCTTTGAGAGTTAGGTGCGATGCTCCTACATTTTTTTATTATTGACTTCCTACATTCGATAACCAGAATTTTCGAGCTTTGATCATAGTCGAGACGCCAATAGGTTACGGCGTCTCGACTACGCTCGACGACCGAAAACCGACTACGCTCGACGAACGAAAACCGCACGAGTATTCGTCCCCAGACTATACCTAAAAAAGAGAGATTAAACCCGCAAAAAATTGGATTTAATCTCTCGAAAATCATTTTGAACTGGAGGAATATTACCTTACCAAAGTCAATTCGTTGATGATATTTGTAGCACCTGCGTATTTATCAATTACATACAAAACGTATAGAATATCCACGCTGATGGTTCGTTGTAGTTTAGGTTCAAAGGAAATATCCCCACTCATAGCTTCCCAATTCCCATCGAAAGCCAAACCAACCAATTGTCCCTCGCCATTTATTACTGGACTTCCTGAATTTCCACCTGTTATATCATTATCGCTGATAAAACATGTTCGAAGTTCGCCATTATATGCTTTAGCATATTCGCCAAAGTCTTTATTTAATATTAGGTCTTTTAATTTTTGAGGTACTACAAATTCCCAATTATTTGGATCTTCTTTTTCAATAATGCCTTTTGATGTTGTATAGAAACTATATTGAACAGCATCGCGTGGCGAGTAATCCAATACTTTTCCGTAAGTGAGTCGCATTGTAGAGTTGGCATTGGGGTATTTTACAACACTTGGGTCCATTTCCAAAAGAGCAGCAATAAACAAACGATTTCCCTTTTTTAAATCTTCTTCTTTTTGATTATATAAATCCATAAAGCTGAAATAAGCATTCATCAAATCGGTGGCAAATACAAACATAGGGTCTTTTTCGAATGTTTTTAATACAGGTTTTTCGAGCGCTTTTTCAATTTTTGATTTATCAGTAAAGATTGACTTTTTGAAAAGATTATCGATAAATACCAATAATTTGTCGGTACTTGTTTCTTTAAAACCTTTTATTCCTGCAGGCACTTGATCTGGAGTTACATTTTTATTAAACATAATTATCAGTTCAGTCATCATTTTTTTGTCGATATCCACATTGTAGTTTTTAAAATGATCTTCGAGCTGAGATTTCAGCGATTCAGCAGCCTCTTTAATTTTCTTTTCATCAGGTGTTTTCTCTTTTAGTAAATTTACCAATCGATTGTAACGATAAGCAAAAAGAATAATTTCAGGTCCACGAACAATACCTTCAATGTAATACCATCGAGCCACCTCGTATTTATCCATGTGCTTGTATGCATCGGCAATATTTGTTAAACATTCGCCATACTTAGCTTTACGTTCGTTGTTCGCGTTTATCCAAGTTTTGAATTTTTCTTCAATTTCAGATTTTTTATCAAATACTTTATTGTTTTGTAACTGTTGTGTTTGACCAATATAATATTTCCAATAATTGGCTGTTTGAGCATATTTTGAAGCATATTGAATACGAATTGCAGGGTCGGCATTCATCGATTCTCGCATAATTTCGAGCTTGCGATTGCGAATTTGAACGATGGTCGGATTTTTTAAATTTATTGCGTTCTGGACGCCATAAGAAGTTAAAAAACGGTCAGTTGAACCAGGATAACCCATTATCATCACAAAATCGTCTTTTTTAACCCCTTTTAAAGAAATTGGCAAGTGGTGTTTTGGTTTAAACGGCACATTGTCCTTTGAATATTCGGCAGGTTTACCGTCGGGCGACATATAAATTCGGAAAAGACTGAAATCGGAAGTATGACGGGGCCACATCCAGTTGTCGGTATCGGCACCAAATTTTCCGATGCTTGATGGTGGAGCTCCAACCAAACGAACATCTTTATACACAATGTAAACAAACATGTAATAAGCATTTCCGTCAAAAAAAGGTTTCACCGACGCCTCGTAATCGGTACCTTTGGTAACTTCACTAGTTATTTTTTTTATTTCTCGGTCGATAATTTCGTTACGTTTTGCTTCATCCATATTATTATTAACTAAACCTAAAATTCTACTGCTCACATCTTCCATCCGAACTAAAAAGCGGGCAGTTAAACCAGTATTTGGGAGTTCTTCTTGATGATTCATCGCCCAAAAACCATTGGTTAAATAGTCGTGTTCAACGGTGCTATGAGCTTGGATATTTCCATACCCACAATGATGGTTGGTTAAAATCAACCCTTCCGACGAGATAATTTCGCCAGTACAACCTCTGCCAAATTGGATTATAGCATCTTTTAAACTTGATTTATTAACACTATAAATATCTTCGGCACTGAGTTTTAAACCCATTTTTTGCATGGTTTCGATGTTTTTATTTAACAACATCAATAGCCACATACCCTCGTCAGCAACCACAAACTGAACCCTGACAAGGATAATTAAAATTAGTACAATTACTTTTTTCATGATTTCTATTTTTGTTTTTACTTTTTTAAATGAATACTATTATCTAAAATAAGTTCTCTACACTGCAATTGGGTAGTTATGAAAATTCGATTTTTCAAGGCTTGCGATTGAGCTAACACCGGAGTTTATAATTATAAATGAAGATATTAGCGATTGAGTATAACGCGGAAAAATCAATTTTCAGAAACACCCTACACGTATTTTTCGCCCATATCCGCCTGAATATCATTAACAAACTGCCTAATCATTTGCTCATCTTGTTTTTTACAAATTAATAAAATATTTTTATTCTCAACAACGATATAGTCGTCCAAACCCTGAATTACCACTAATTTATCCTTAGGAACAGAAATTATTGAATTTTTAGTATCGTACGTTTTCACTAATTTACCTGATATAGCATTTTTGTTTTCGTCTTTATGTCGAATTTCATGCAATGAGCCCCACGTTCCCAAATCAGACCATCCAAATTCGGCAGCTAAAACATACACATTAGATGCTTTTTCCATTATTCCATAGTCGATAGAAATGCTTTTACACACTTCGTATGTTTTTTTAATAAATGATTTTTCATTGGTTGTATTGTAAACATCAATCCCTTTATCAAATTGATCATAAATATCTGGTAAAAATTCTCGAAATGCTTTATCAATTGTTTTTAAATTCCAAACAAATATTCCCGAATTCCACAAAAAGTCGCCACTTTGTAAAAACTGAACTGCCATTTCTAAAACAGGTTTTTCGGTAAAGGTTTTAACTTTAAAAATCGAATTGCTTTCTTTTAGTTTATTTTCTTCATCAAACTGAATGTATCCATAACCGGTATCGGGTCTACTGGGTGTTATGCCCAAGGTAAACAACGAATCATTTTTAGAAGCAGCCTCTAAGGCTTCATTTACTGCCGTTAAAAATTCCTCTTCCTTTAAAATGATATGGTCAGATGGTGCTACAACAATGTTTGCATTGGGATTTAATTTACGAATTTTGTAATTTGCATAAGCAATACAAGGAGCTGTATTACGGCGATATGGCTCACAAATTATCTGATTTTCGGACAATTGCGGATTTTGTTCCATTACTAAATCCTTGTATTGCTCGTTTGTAACAATAAAGATATTTTGAGTATTGCAAATTTTTTCAAAACGACTTACTGTTTTCTGAATTAAGGTTTCGCCAGTACCCAAAATATCAATAAATTGTTTGGGATAATTTAATCGACTCATGGGCCAGAACCTAGCTCCAACTCCACCAGCCATAATTACACAATAATTGTTTTTATTCATAATGTTAATTTTTTTCATTTTTGCTTAATCCCTTTACCCGTGCTAATGGACTAAATGAGTATTTTTTATTTTCGGGCAACAACCAACAACAAATGCGTTTACGAAGAAGTTTATCAACTTTAAATGTCCGATTTTTATAAATAAACAAATCGCCCATATCTAAGGTAGAAATTTCAATTAAACCATCATTATCAGTTGTTTTATCATGCAAGTTAAGAATTTTTATTAAATTATAATCGTAACTAGTAGATGATTTAACTTTTGTTAAATGGTCTTTTAATGCTATTACGATATCCTCCGGGAAATAGCCTCTATTTATAGAATCTTCGAGGAGTTCGATATAAAAAATCTTCCACTCATTTCCATGCGATTTTACCTTGTTTTTATACTTTAGCCAAGTTTTTAAATGAGCCAACTCGTGTAAAAAAGTTATAAAAAAAGAGTATGCATTTAAATTTCCATTTACCGAAATTCGATGAAAATTACGATTTCCGTAGGGAGGACGATAGTCGCCATGTTTAGAACTTCGGGGTGAAGAAATTAAAAATTGATACTCAAATTTGCTGAATGTTTGAACAATATAATCGGCAATTTCGGGAGTAGTATATTTTAATAATACTTCTTTATATTGATCGAATGATTTCATCTGAAAATTCAATTTGAAGCTGTGAAAACGTTGCACAATTGCACCCTTTAACTCTTTTGTATCGTTTTTTTGCGGTATTTCGACGATTATTGCAAGATAAGAGTCCCACAATAATAACAAACAGCAATATAACTATCAAATACGTTTTTCTATTACTCTGCATGATTTACTTCAAATTTTTACCAAAGATACATTTTAAAATATTTCAACCAAAAATTTAAACGTAAATTTGAGAAAACTATTGTCTAATCGGGTTATTTTTCGGTTTGAATTCGATATTTACGCAATAGTTTTTATTAATGCATTAGGGTTTTTGATATAACATCTATTGTGTCTATGCAAATCTATGTTTCTATGTGGTTATTCTTTTTTTTTAAACACATAGGCACATAGGGATTTTGATATAATATCTATTGTATCTATGCAAATCTACGTTTCTATGTGTTAATTTTTCCTTTTACAACACCAACAATGGCGAAAAAATATAAGCTGTAAGAAGCAAAATTCAACAAAAAATCTTAATTTCGCAAAAAACAATTAGATGAAGTACTTCCAAAACATTGGAGAATATATTTTACTGATGTGGAGAGTTTTTCGTAAACCTCCAAAATCGGAGGTGTTTCGTAAACAAATTTGGCACGAGATGGAAGGATTAGGTTACGAATCCATTGGGTTTGTTGTTTTAATCTCAATTTTCATGGGAGCGGTTGTTACTATTCAAACCGCCTTTCAAATTGAAAACCCCTTGGTTCCAAGTTGGACTGTTGGCTTTACGGTTCGTCAATCGGTAATTTTAGAATTTGCTCCTACCATTTTAAGTTTGTTTTTAGCAGGCAAAGTTGGCTCACGCATCGCTTCGGAAATTGGCACGATGAAAGTTACCGAACAAATTGATGCACTTGAAGTTATGGGAATTAATTCGGCATCCTTTTTAATTTTACCTAAAGTAGTTGCTTTCGTTTTAATTAACCCTGTTTTGGTTACTTTTAGTATGTTTACCTCAATGTTTGGTGGCTGGATTGCCGGTGTTAATTCCAATTTAGTTAGTTCAAACGACTTTATTGAAGGTTTAGTAATTTATTTTAGTCCATTCGATATTACTTACGCCATGATAAAAACAATGGTTTTTGCTTTTATTATCACAACCGTTTCGGGTTATTATGGATATAAAACAACGGGTGGAGCTTTAGAAGTAGGTCGTTCAAGCACACATGCCGTCGTTTATAGCAGTATTATTCTTCTATTTTTCAACATGTTACTCACTCAACTCTTATTAACATGATAGAAGTTGTAAATTTATTCAAATCGTTTAATAGTGCCGATGTGCTGCACGACATTAACTTTGTTTTTGATCAAGGAAAAGCAAACTTAATCATTGGTCAAAGCGGTTCGGGTAAAACCGTATTGATGAAGTGTTTGGTTGGATTACACACTGCCGAATCGGGTAAAATCTTATATAACAATCGCGATTTTATCCATATGCCCGAATCCGAACGAAAAGAAATTCGAAAAGAAATTGGAATGTTATTTCAGGGCTCAGCACTCTTCGACTCGATGAGTGTGGAAGAAAATGTGATGTTTCCTTTAGACATTTTTACCGAAATGTCGGCAGAAGAAAAACTCGAACGGGCAAATTTTTGTTTAAACCGTGTAGATATTATTAATAAAAACAAACTATTTCCATCCGAAATAAGCGGTGGAATGAAGAAACGTGTTGCTATTGCACGAGCTATTGCTTTGCAACCAAAATATTTGTTTTGCGATGAACCAAATTCTGGATTAGACCCTCTTACTTCTATTCTTATCGATAATTTGATTAAAGAAATTACCCACGAATACAATATCACCACCGTTATTAACACCCACGACATGAACTCTGTGCTCGAAATTGGCGACAAAGTAGCGTTTATTTTCAAGGGAAAATTATGGTGGAGTGGCTCTAAAGATGATATTTTAACCTGCGATAATCAAGAAGTCCGCGATTTTGTTTATGCTTCGGAATTTACCCGTAAACTAATGAAATAATTCTTAATCTATGAATTTTTTAGACATTTTTATACTAATTCCAACGGTATGGTTTGCTATTAAAGGTTTTAAAAAAGGATTAGTGTTTGAAGTAGCGAGCATAATTGCCTTAATTTTAGGAACTTGGGCTGCCATAAAATTTTCGAACATGGTTGGTGAATATTTCAATATTACAGGACCTTATGTTGATATTATTTCGTTTGTAATTACGTTTGCAGGCGTTATCATTTTAATTTTTATATTGGCAAAAGCCGTTGAGAAAGCTGTAAACATTACGGTTTCCGAAACGATGAATAAACTCATGGGAACACTTTTCGGAGCGTTGAAAATTGTTTTCATCCTTAGTATTCTTTTTGATTTTATAAATTCAATGGACACTCGCGAAATCGTTTTCAAAAAAGAGGTAAAAGAAGCATCTGTTTTATATCCGTATGTTGCTCCAGTTGGACCTTTTTTAATGCCAAGTTTCCGCGAAGCGTTTAACACCATCGAAAACATTAAAGAACCACCAGCTGATTCAACTCTGGTAAAATAAAATACCGCATGAAAGCAGTTTACCTTACATTTCTTTTAACTCATGCTAATAAAAACAGGCTGTTTTGTCCTATATAACTGATCTTATGATACTATTTTTCATCTGAACAGTGTCAACTGTTTTCCTTTATTTGGTGAAATTTCGTTTATAAAACTATCCCATTGTGATAGGCTAATATCCAAACTATACTTGTCGTTTAAGAAAATTAAATGCTCTTCAATTTCAGTTTTGGAAATTACATTGGCAAGAGTAAATAAATCTATTCGCATCAATAAGTCCTTGGTAAAGACTCTCTTTGCATCGGAAAATGTAATTGATTTTAAAAAGGCTTCTGTCGTCTTGGAATTTAGAAGAATGATAGCGTAAACAGCATATTCAATTTTGTCAAACCCAATAAAATAGCAGGTGTCATCAAGCATAATAGGTTTGTCGTTTTGTGGCATTACTAATGTAAAGTGGTATGTTTTATATAACCCTGAAATTGCAACCTTGAATGGCTTAAAAGAATAATCCCCAACCCCAAATATTGAAAACATTGGTTTTCCATTATAAATACTTGATTTTCTTGCTTGAAAATTAGAAATATTTTTTTTTAAATAATTATAAGTTTCGGGATATAAGTGTTGAATGTATGAAGTCTCTTGACCAACTTTTGTTTGTGTAACAATAGTATGTTTCCTCGAGTTTTTTATTACTGTATTTTTTAAATCAGAGCTTTTTAATAAGCCATAAACCAAATCCTCTTCGAGTTTAATTTCATCAGATTGATTATTCACAAAATGTCCGTTTACTCTTTCTAATTCCATAATAGCGGTACAATCGTGCTTTATACCTTGTCTCCACTCGAAAGGACATACTCCATCTATCTCTTTTGTATCATTATATTCAGCAAGATTCGAGACAAACTTAAAATTAACCCAACCAAAACTCAATCTTTTCTCCAAATTATAAAAATCAAATTCATCACATTCAATGCTTGGGTATAAATTGAGTTGACAATAAAGCAAAGCCGCTTCAACTGAAACATTAAATTCCTTTTTACTATCAATGCAATATTTT
>CAZFPO010000114.1:0-9389 GCA_964521105.1 uncultured Lentimicrobiaceae bacterium
TATGTACAGCTAGCGGAGTTGTTTTAGGTAATCCAACTGTAAACGACAACTGTACAGTGGCTTCTGTAACAAATGATGCTCCCGCCATCTTCCCAATCGGAACAACCGTAGTAACTTGGACCGTAATTGATGGTTCTGGCAACATGGCAACTTGTACACAAAATGTAGTAGTAACTGACAATCAACTACCAACAATTACTTGTCCAGCTGATATTACTAGTTGTTCAAATAGTGTTGAATTGGGTGCTCCAATTGTGAGTGATAACTGTGGAATAGCTAGTATTACAAATGATGCTCCAGCAATATTCCCCGTTGGACAAACAACTGTGGTAACTTGGACTGTAACCGATATTAATGGCAATATTTCAAGTTGCACGCAATTAGTTACAATTTCATCAATGGAAGTAACCATCACAAGTACAAATATTAATTGTCATAATTCATCAGATGCATCAATAATTGTAACCGCAACAGGTGGAACTGGGTTATTAACATACAGTTTAAATGGAGGATCGCCTCAATCATCAAATGTTTTCACTGATTTAACAGCTGGTTCATACATTGTAGAGGTGGTAGATGAAAATGGTTGTTCCGTTCAAACCAATGCACATACTATATTAAACCCTGAACTTCTAACAGCAGTAGCTAATGTAGAAAATCAATTAAACTGTTACAATTCTTCTGATGCAATGATTATTGTAACGGCAAATGGTGGTACAGGAAGCTATCATTATAGTTTAAATGGTGGCACTCCTCAAGTCTCAAATGTATTTAGTGGATTAAGTGCAGGCACTTATCAAATAAAAGTAGTAGATGAAAACGATTGTTCTGTAATAACTGAAGCGTTAACTATAGATGAAGTTACACAAATAAAATTCGACCATAAATCAAATTGTTTTGGTGGCATACCTTCAGTTAGCTTCACAGCAAGCGGTGGTACACCTCCTTACCAATACTCTATTGACGGAGGTTTAACCTACTCGACAAGCAATACATTTGATACAACTATTGTAGGAGCTCATCTTCATTTGATTGTAAAAGACTCTAAAGGCTGTTTAAGTGATATGAAAGAATTCGATGTAACAAATTTAAACAACTTAGTTGCAGGAGTAAACATAATCTCTCAAAACTTATGCTATGGAGTTAGCGATGCGCAAGTTCAAATTACTGTTGACGGCGGAGTTCCCCCATACAACTATTCGTTAAATTCAGGAAATCCAACTTATGGAAATTTATTTACAGGTTTAGCTGCAGGTGAATATTCTGTTGAGGTAAGAGATTCAAATACTTGTCCAGCACGTGTTACGTTTAAAATTGACCCACAACAACCTATCATTATCGATTTATTATCGAAAAATGATGCAGATTGCAATGGGTTAAATGGTGGAGCAGCCGAGATTGCAGTAAGTGGTGGTGCTTATCCATACACATATCAATGGTCGAATGGTGATAATGGTTCAATTGTAGCAAATCTTCCAAAAGGAACTCACACTGTAACAGTAACCGATGCTAATCATTGTGAATCTAAATTAGAAATAAAAGTTGCAATTAGTCGCCCCGTTGAAGACATTGAAATTCCAAATGTTTTCTCGCCCAATGGTGATGGTATTAATGATGTTTGGGTAATTAAAAACTTACAATGGTATCCCGAAAACGAACTTGTATTAATCAACCGTTGGGGTAATGAAGTATATTCTCAAAAATCATATCAAAACGATTGGGACGGAAGCCAACTCAACGAAGGCACCTACTTCTATGTGCTCAAAGTAAAAATGTGTAATGAGGATAAAAAAATCTCGGGATATATTACAATTATTAAATAAAATATAAATAAAGGAGGTAATAAGCTCTTTACTTCCTTTATTTTAACAAATTAATTAGAATAAGTCTAAACATAAATAATAATAATTTGTTTAAATTAAAAAGCATAACAAAATTTTTAATTCAAAATTAAAAGTGCTGATAGATAAAAATTAAAAGAATTTATCATGAAAACAATTATAAAGACCACCATACTGATAATGATATCATCGTTCACGTTTGCTCAGCAAAACTCATTGTTGAATCATTATATTTTTAACCAAATGACCATAAATCCTGCGTATGTTGGAACAAAACAGTGGACTAATTTGAATTTCACCACGGCTTCGCAATGGACTGGTTTAGAGGGAGCTCCATTTACTCAAGTATTAAGTTTAGAGGGTCCAATATCCCAGTCGAACGGTTTGGGTGTTCAAATAATTAATGATAAAATTGGTGCTCAATATCAGCAATCGATTTATGGGAGTTTTTCGCACATATTAAAATTGAACGAAAATTGGAAGTTGTCGATGGGTATTGCTGCTGGAATTTCGTATTTTACACTTGACGGAACTGTGTTAAACGGAGGTGAAGTTGACGATCCATCGGTTCCAAAAAACAGAGTAAATACAGTACGTTTCGATCCAAAAACTGGAGTTTTTATATATTCAGATAGGTTTTATGCTGGTTTTTCGGTAAATGATTTATTGGGAGATTTAATTCAAAGCAAAGATGTTTTAATAACAAAACAAGCTCGACATTACTATTTAACTTCTGGATATGTTTTCGACATTGGGGATAACTTTAAGCTAAAACCGAGTTTTTTAATTCGCGAAGATTTAAAAGCACAATCAACCATGGATTTAAATACATTCATGTTATACAAAGAAACTTTTTGGGTGGGATTAACTTATCGTTTTGGAGTAAATTCGGTATTTAATAACCGTTTAGACAATACATTGCGAATGAGAAACGCCATGGTTTTTATGACCGAATGGAATATTAGCAAAAGTTTCATTGTGGGATATGCTTATACTATGTCAACCTCCGCATTAAGTGGATTTTCGGGACACGAAATAGAAATTGCATACACATTCCCTAAAAAAGAGAATACACGCATGAGAACACCCAGATATTTTTAAACGTTAAACTTTATTTATTATGAAAAAAAATATATACTTTTTGTTGATTCTATTTATGTCGATGTTTATTTCGATTTATCAATCATTTGCTCAGAAAGCGGATAATAATACAGCAAAGCAGTTAATGAGCAATTATGAATTTGTGAAAGCAATTGCCATGTATAACGACTATTTTAACTTACATTCTCCCAGCGATGATGACATTCGGAATGTAGTTTCATGTTATCTTATGATAAATGAAACAAAGTCCGCAAAAGAGTGGATTGCACGATTGGTAAATAAGGATAATGCCATTCCGAAAGATGTATTATTATATGCACATCTACTTAAAACTGATGCCATGTATGACGAAGCAATAATTCAATTTCAACGATATAAAACGCTCGTTCCTACTGATGCTAATATCGATAATTGGATTGAATCATGCAGGAAGTCGAAGATGTGGATTCAAAATCCAGAATTTTTCGATATTACTAACGTAGAAGTTCTAAATAGCGAAAATTCAGATTTTGGTTTAGTACCTTTTAACGATGGTTTTATTTTTACATCCGACAGGAAAAAGGGAAGCATTTTAACTAATGATGACACGTATGGTTGGACCGGCAATCCCTACTTGAAACTGATTAATGTTAAAAAATCATCAAAATTGGAAGATTTTAGAATAATTAATCCGCTGAATGATAAGTATCATAACGGACCAGGAATGTTTAACGAAAAATACAGTCAATTCTTTTTCACTCGAACAAAAATGGTTCGTGTAACCAAAAAGAATAAAAACATTGATCCAACAAGCTGGATTGTAAATGTAGAAAATCCGGATTATGAAAACCGTCTTGAAATATATTTTTCAGAATTCAAAAACAGTAAATGGGCTACTCCAGTATCCTTTCAGTACAATAATCCCGAAGAGTACTCTATTGGTCATCCGGCATTATCACCTGATGGGAAAATACTTTATTTTGTTTCGGATATGCCCGGCGGATACGGTCAAACGGACATTTATTTTTCCGTTCGTGGTTCAAACGGGCTTTGGGAAAAGCCAATTAATGCTGGCGATAAAATAAATACATCGGGTAAGGAGATGTTTCCATACATCGACAGTAAGGGTGATTTGTATTTTTCAAGTGATGGACATCAAGGAATGGGTGGTTTAGACATTTTTAAATCTTCGGGAGAAAAAAACAAATGGAAAGAACCAGTCAACTTAAAATATCCTTTAAATTCGCCAAAAGATGATTTTTCGTTGGTTTATACCGAAGAAGAAAAATCAGGATATTTTTCATCAAACAGAGATGGTGGCAAAGGGAGTGATGATATTTATCATTTCGATTTCAATCCTCCAAGTGAACTTATTATTGCAGTGATTACCAAAACATACGATGAAAATAAAAACATTGTTTTTTTGGATAAAGTAAGTGTTAAAATAGAAAACTCAACCGAAAAAGAGAAAGTAGATGAATTAAAAGTGGTTAACGGACAGTTTTTTGCTCAAATTAAATGCAAAGATGAATACGTAATTACAGGCTCTAAAGATGGTTATTACACTAATACAAAAACCATTGTAACCGAATGTAAAAAGCGTCAGGACACAGTTTTTGTAGAAATGATATTTGATAAAATTGAGATTGATAAGCCCATTGTTTTAAAGAATATTTATTACGATTTTGACAAATCCTTTATTCGTACCGATGCAGTGCCCGATTTAGACAAAGTGGTTCAAATTATGAACGATAATCCCGACATCATAGTAGAACTTGGCTCACACACCGACTCCCGCGGGTCTGATGAATACAACAGGGCATTGTCGCAACGTCGTGCCGATGCTGCAGTAGCTTATATTATTTCAAAAGGAATTGACAAAAAACGCATTCAGGCAAAGGGTTATGGCGAAACACAACATTTAAATGAATGTTCAAATGGTGTGGAATGTAGCGAAGAAGCTCATCAATTAAATCGTCGTACCGAATTTAAAGTTACAGGTTTTATTAAAGGGAAAAATACCACTATTAAAAGTGATTTATAATTTTTCCAATTAAAACCAAAGGCAGGAGTTCATGGCGTTCTCCTGCTTTTTTGTATCTATTTTATCCGACAACAAACGATTACAAGCAACTATTATCGAAAGTAAGCAATTATTAACCGAATTAGTTTATAATGAGGTTGTTACTTTGCATCGTCAATGTTTCACAAACGAAATGTAAAAAACAAAAAATAATTGTTCACTTAAAAAATTAAACATTATGAACGCAACATTAAACAAAGTAGAGTTATTAGGGTATGCAGGTATGAATGCCGAGTTAGTTGAATTTGAAAAAGGAAATGCCTTATTAAAATTTTCCTTAGCTACCAACGAAGATTATCAAAAGACTAACGGCGAGTGGGTGAAAAACACCACATGGCATAACATTGTAATGTGGGGCGAAGCAGCACGTAAAGCAGCTAAGGAAGTTACCAAAGGTGCAAAACTACAACTTCAAGGAAAAATTGTTTCACAATCGTACACCGACAAAAGTGGTGCAAAAAGAGTATCATTTAAAATCCAAACCGATTTGCTTACTCCAATTAAAGAAGAAGCAACGGAATAAGGCAATTAACTAAATTAAAAAGGCTGTCGATAAAATTTTACGTCAGCCTTTTTTGTTTTAAAAATACTACTGACCGATTAAAGAAAAAAACATTTATTTTAAAAGACTCCTCTCCGTCAGCCGACGGATACCAATGACAGAATTTAGTAACTAATTTATTTATAAGCGTTTGTAAATTGAGTACGATGTTAATGTCCGATGGACAAACTTTCCAATTAGTGGTTTTTTTTATTAATGTTAAAGTCCTAACGGACTATCAAGTTATTGCCCTTAGGGCATAAACATTAATAAAAAATCAAGTTTATGTTTAAAAATTCCACGTAGTGGATAAACATGCTGGTTAATTCATGCAATTTTTAAGTAGCATAATTGCACGTTGTCATTAACCCTTTATTTCCAAATTTTTGTATGAAGTCTCTGAATGACAAGGCTTTTTGTGAATTCTTTAGGTTAATCAATATTAAAATTATCGTTTCCCAAATATTGCACTTCCAATTCGCACCATAGTACTTCCCTCTTCAATTGCAATAGGATAATCGTCTGTCATACCCATCGAAATTTCACTAAAAAAAGGAGCTTCCTGAAAAAATTCAGTTTTTAAAGTCTGATAAATACTTGATAAATGAGAAAACTCTTTATGAATTTGAATTTTATCTTCGGTAAAGGTTGCCATTCCCATAACTCCACATATTTGAACATTTTTCATTTTCAAAAAATCCTCGCTTAAAAGAATTTCTTTTGCTTCTTGCAAATCCAAACCGAACTTTGTTTCCTCCTCGGCAATGTAAAACTGTAACAAACAATTAATTATTCGGTTATTTTTAATGCCTTGTTTGTTAACTTCAAGCAATAATTTTAAGCTATCAATGCTATGTATCATCGAAACAAATGGGGCAATATATTTTACCTTATTGGTTTGTAAATGTCCTATAAAATGCCATTCGATGTCTTTTGGCAAAGAATTATATTTTTCGTTTAATTCTTGAGCTTTGTTTTCGCCAAATACCCTTTGCCCGGCATCATAAACTTGCTGAATTATTTGGGTTGGTTTAGTTTTACTGACCGCTATTAATTTTACGGTTTCTGGAAGTTGTTTAACAATGCTATTTAGCTGTTCTACAATGTGTTCCATGTATAATATGCGTTTAAAAATTTGTATGTCTGATTTTTTGAGTACGTTTGTTGTTGCAAAACTACAATTTAATATGAAACGATTATTTCTTTTTTTACTTAAATATCTTTTGTTTTGGCTTCTCTTTTTTAGCTTTTTTAGAATTTTATTTTTTGTATTTTATAATTCATTGATTCGTGCAGAATCCATTCCTTTTGTTGATGTATTAAAGGTTTTTTATAACGCTTTTTCTCTTGATTTATCTTTTTGGGGCTATTTAATGATACTACCACTTTTTATACTTTTCATAAATATCTTTATCAACCGACCGATTTTTCAAACAATTTCAGATTGGTTAACCTATTTTTATATTGTGCTGTGTAGCTTAATTTCCATGGGCGAAATTGGAATCTATGATGAATGGCGTACAAAACTGAATTACAAGGCGTTGATGTATCTTAAACAACCTTCGGAAGTTTTTAATTCAATTTCTATCGGTCAATTTGTTTTATTGATATCAATTTTAATTATTGTAATAGCTTTTTGGATTTTTATTTACCGTAAGTGGTTTCGATATCCATATAAAATTAAAATTGCCAAAATCTGGCAAAAAATTTCATTTTTATTAATTTCTCCACTAGTACTCTTCTATTTTATTCGTGGAGGATTGCAAGGAATTCCCATTTCGCAAAGCGATGCTTGGTTTTCGAATTACCTGATTTTAAACGATGTGGCTGTTAATCCATCGTGGAATTTAATGGCAAATGTTATTAAAATGAAAGATTTTTTAAACGAAAATCCATTTGTTAGTTTTGATGATAAATATGCTCAAGAGATAATTGAGAATCTTCATACCGTTGAAAAAGATACTACTATTTCAATTCTTACTACAAATAAGCCAAATATTGTTTTAATTATTCTCGAAAGTTGGCCCGCAGGAGTAATCGAAAGCATAGGAGGCGATAATTATATTACACCAAATTTTAACAAACTCGAAAAAGAAGGAATATTGTTCGATAATCTGTACTCCAGCGGAAATCGCTCTCAACAAGGCATGGCTTCCATATTTGGTGGTTTTCCGGCTATTCCAATAACCACACTTACCGAATATCCCGAAAAGTATTCGAGTTTACCAAGCCTTACAAAAATTTTAAATAAAAATGGTTGGACAAGCTCGTTTTATTTTGGCGGTCAATTGCGATACGGAAACATTAAATCGTATATCATTTACAACGAGTTTAATCGAATAATTGAAGGTGAAAATTTTGCAAACTCAGTGCCTCGCGGAAAACTTGGAGTGCACGATGAATTTCTGTTTGAACGAAACTTGAATGATTTAAAAAACGAAAAACAACCGTTTTTCTCGGTTATGTTTACTATGAGTTCACATTCGCCTTATGACCAACCAATTCAGAATATTATCAATAAAAATGTTACGGAACTCCCCTTTTTAAATTCGGTTTTTTACACCGACCATTCGTTGGGCGATTATTTTGCAAATGCTCGTAAACAACCATGGTTTTCAAACACCCTTTTTATTATTGTGTCTGACCACAGTCATGTTTCGCACAAAAATTATCCCTTACAAACTTTTGATTATCATCAAATTCCCATGCTATTTGTCGGAGATATTATTAAGCCAGAATTTAAAGGCACTAAATATGAAAAAATTGCATCTCAAACCGATTTACCCAAAACGCTTCTAAAACAATTAAATTTAGATGCTTCCAATTTTTTTTGGTCGAAAAATTTGTTTAATCCCTATTCGCCCGAATTTGCCTATTTCGAGATGAACGAGGGACTTGGTTGGAAAACACCTAATGGATTATTTGTATATGATAAAATTCATGACAAATTTTTACAAAAAGAATTGGATTCCGCCAATGCCGAAAAAACATTAATACAAGGAAAAGCATACTTGCAAGAAGTATTCAGACAGTTTTTGAATTTCTAAAAACATATTTATTGTTCGTTATTCAGTACTTTTACAGCCTATATTTACAAAATGATTAAAAAAGACATCAGAAAAATTGATCAACACGAACTTCTTGATTTTTTATTAAAACAAGGTGAAAAACCATTTCGTTTAAAACAAATCAACGAATGGCTTTGGAAAAAGGGAGTTCGTGATTTTGATTCGATGAAAAATTTATCATCAA
Organism: uncultured Lentimicrobiaceae bacterium; assembly: GCA_964521105.1. Taxonomy (GTDB): domain Bacteria; phylum Bacteroidota; class Bacteroidia; order Bacteroidales; family WCHB1-69; genus JAQUGA01. Next base: position 8,798 of record CAZFPO010000114.1, read on the forward strand.
AATTATTGGAAGAGTTAAAAAAACAATTTTCGATAAATTGTTTAAAAACAAATGAGGTGATGACATCAAACGATGGTACCGTTAAATTTTCGTTTTTAACTTCGGATAACAAACTTACCGAAGGAGTGTTAATTCCATCGGGAAATCGCCGCACAGCTTGTATTTCTACGCAAGTTGGTTGTCCGTTGGCTTGTGGATTTTGCGCCACTGGTCAATCGGGTTTTGTGCGAAATTTAAACTTTGATGAAATTTTCGATGAATTATCCATCATACAAGAGTATTCTAACGCTAGCGATGGTGTTCAGTTGACAAACATTGTTATTATGGGAATGGGCGAACCTATGCTTAACTTTGACGAAACGCTTAAAATGATCGAAATTATTACTTCTCCAAATTATTGGGGAATGTCGCCCAAACGAATTACGCTTTCAACTGTTGGAATTATTAAAGGAATTTATGCATTTGCCGATTTAAACAATGGGGTTGAACTCGCCATTTCGCTTCATAATGCCATACAAGAACAGCGTTTAGAAATTATACCTGCAGCCTTTGCCAATCCCTTGGCTCAATTATCCGATGCTTTAAAATATTA
>CAZFPO010000115.1:0-9369 GCA_964521105.1 uncultured Lentimicrobiaceae bacterium
GAGTGAAGAATCTCTTTAATAAATATTATTTTTATCGGATAATAGTGAATTAAAAATAAACTCTCATTTCGAGTTTTGTTTCGTCAATTAAACGAATCAAGATAAAAATTATTTAAAAATTCAACTAACCCTAATTTGGAATAATGACGTTTATGTCGCTAGTAAACGCAGTCTCTATGGATTTTTATAATACATAATTCCATAGAGATTTATAATAACATTCACAAACTAATCATTTCCGCCAGTTCCTACAAAATTATATTTTTTATCATCAAACAATATATTAAATGTAGTGAGCGAACCATAGCACCGGGTTATATATTGTTGAAGATTGACTTTTTCTTCATCCGTTAGAGTTGGGTTTGAATTGATATTTTGCTCTAAAACTCTTAGTCTATCTCTAAGCATAACAATTTTATGGAAAAAACCTTCAATGGGAATTTCCTTAGGTTTGAGGGTTTTATTAGCGGGTTGCAATAACATTGTTCCACCAATCCATTTATCGCCCAATTCTGCTTTATATTCCAAACCATTGTGTTTTAATAAAATCAATTCAATAGTTTCGTAAATATCATCATAATTTATGCTATTATTTTGCACTTGACTTTGTTCATTAGCTTCTATCATAATAAGCCCGTGTGCCATTTTTGCTAAGCTAACTTTTCCACCTCGTTCAAATATTGCTTCGTAGCTACTTACACTAACTCTGCTAATAATTCCTTCGCCATAGCGTTCGTGTTCAACTCTGTCTCCTTGTTTAAATTCCATAAGTTATACTTTTTTGAGATTTATCATGCTAAATTAATAAAATTAGTTACAAAAAAGGAGTTACATAATTGCAACTCCTATAAAAATTTTAATTGGTATTTATAATTTTTTAATTTCTTCTAACGCTTTATCATAATTTGGATGTGAGGCAACCTCAGCAACATACTCAACATACGTTACAACATCATTTTTATCAATGATAACAATTCCACGAGAGAGTAAACGTAATTCTTCAATTAAAAAACCATATTTAATTCCAAAATCTAAGTCTTTATGATCTGATAATGTTTTTACTTTATCAATCCCTGCAGTAGCACAATAGCGACCTAAAGCAAATGGCAAATCGCAGGAAATGGTTAAAATTTCAACATTTTCTAATTTAGCTGCTTCAACATTAAATCGGCGTGTTTGTGCATCGCAAATACCCGTATCAATTGAAGGCACCACCGAAATTAATCGTACTTTACCCGAAGAATCGCTGAGTTTTACAGGTTTTAAATCAGGTCCTAATACACTAAAATCAAGTGCTTTTTGTCCTACTTTTGTTAATGTTCCATTAAGTGTTAATGGATTACCCCCAAATGTTACAATTCCAGTATGTTTTTCCATATTAAAAAAAATATTAAGTTTTACCCATTAACAATATTAAAGTTAACTTGTTCGATTAATTATGTTTTTTGCTTTTTAAAAAACATAATTAATTACATTTCAGATAATAAAAAATATTTTTTACAAATCAGAAAAGTATTATTGTAAATTTGTTTATATTTGACATTTCAGACTTGAACTAATGACTAAAAGAGCTTATTTTTTTATTTTTATATGTTTGATTGTGTTGAGTAATTTCAGCATTTGTTCATCAAGTACCCCATTAATTATCAAAAAAATAAATTCTTGTGTTATATGCTCTAGCAGTAGTATTTTATCGATAGATATACAAAATTTAAAAGAATTAGACTTAGTTAAACAATTGGAGGATTATAATTTTTTAATTAGGATATTATATTTTTTTAATCTTATTCTGTTCTTACTCGCTATCATTTTAATTTTATTTTTTATACGAAATCGTTTAAAAGGGAAAAAGGCATTAATCGAAAAAAATGAACAAATTAATTTTTATAATAAACAACTTAAAGAACAAAATGAAAAATTAGAGAATGAAATAAAAAGAAGGATTGAAGAGAGTGTATTTGAACTAAGTCAACGTGAAGTCGTACTTAAAAAAATTAAAGAATCAGATCAAAAATTCAGCAACTCTTTCTACTTTAATCCTGAAATGCAAATTATAATTAATGCTTACAGCGGAAAAGTTATTGATGTTAATGAAGCTTTTATTGCCTTTTTTAATTTAATAGTAGTTGATGTTATTGATAAACCACTTATTGAAGTTTCTATTGGAATTTCAAAATATTCGTTAATTAAACTTTTTAATATTTTATCGCAAAATAAAAATTTAATTAACTATCAAGTTCAAGCCCAAAAATCAAGTGATAGCAATCTAATACTTTCAATTAGTTCAACAAAGTTATTTATCGATAATGAAGAGTGTCATCTTATAGTTATTCGAGATGCAACTTCTGTTGCTAAGCTTTATAATAAATATGAAGTAGTAAAGAATAATTTATTTCTTATATCCGATTTAAATAATGATTTTATTTGGGCAACAAGTCTTGATTTTAAATTTGAGTTTGTAAGTAATTCGGTTGTACGATTATTAGGATATGAACCTCAGGAACTTTTAGAAAAACCAATTAGTTATATTACTTCATTTCATTCTACCAAAAATATTTATGAAAAAATTTATCAAGTTTTAAAAAATAACAAAAATTCTGCATCAAGCAATAACGATTTTGAGATTGTAGACATCGTTGAATTTGTTCATAAAACTGGGGTTAATTTGATTTTTGAATTTAAAGCACGATTTGTTAAAAATCAATCGAACGAATTTATCCGATTAGAAGGGGTTTGTAGAGATGTAACAGAAATAAATAAGCAAGATGTAATTCATAATCAAAAAAATAATTTTTACGAAACAATAATAAGTTCATTAAATGATATTGTTTTTTGGTTTAATCAAAACCGTATTTTAACATACGTTACCCCTTCGGTATCAAATTTTATTGGTTATTCTCCCGAAGAACTTTACGCCATTAATTTTAATGATATTCTTACGCCTAAATCAATTGATAAGACGAATCAACTAATTAAATTTATTAAAGGTAAATACGAAAATCAACGAAGAAATTTAACTGAAAATTTAGATTATGAATTAGAGTTTTTTGCAAAAAATGGTGAGATAAAAACTGCTCACGTTAAATCTAAATTATTTTATAACTCCCAATATCAGTTTTTAGGCTTTGTTGCAACCGCTAGAGATATTAGCATTGAAAAAACTATGCTTGAAATAAATCGTCAAAGCGAAATGTACTTTAAAAAATTATTTGACGAGTCGCCAGTTATGATGTTTATTGCGGATAAAAATAATATTATCATTGATGCAAACTACACCTTTTTATCAAATTTTAAAGATGTCAAATTTGAAATTAAAAAAATTAAATGGACAAAAATTTTACTAAATAAAAATTATTCCGAATTTAATTTTATCGAATCGGGTGCTGATGTTTTTGCAAAATTATTAATTGATGACGAAAATATAATTGATGTTCTTATTAAAAAAGCCGATTTTACAAATGAAGAACAAAAACAATTAAATCTTTTTGTATTACGTGATGTTACTCTTCAAAATAAAGCCGAGCAGGAGCGAAGCATTCGCGAAAATCAATTTATCGCTATTTCGGAAAATTCTCCAGATATTATCATTCGTTTTAATAAATCGATAGAATGTGTTTATGCTAATTATAGTATATTTAAGGAATTAAAAGTTGATAATAAATATGTTATTGGCAAAAAAACATCAGATATTTTTAAAAATCAAGATGTTGCTAAAATAATTTATGATTCATGCATAAATGCTCTAATTGAAGACAAAGAAATATTATTAGATTACAGTTTAGAAATTGATGGTAAAATAAATTATTTTCAAAATCGAATTATTCCTGAATATGATATGTATGGCAAGGTAATTTCGGTTTTAAGTGTTTCGAGTAATGTGAGCGATTATATATCAGCCATTAAATCATTAGAATATAATTTAAGTGAAAATGCTTTTTTAAATCAGGTTATTACAATTTGCAACCGTGCTTCAACCACTGAAGAGTTGTTAAATAAATTATATAATGCTTTTCATATTAGATATCCAAAACTCGAATTTGCTGTATCCATATACGATAATACAAAGCTACCTTCACGATTAATATTTAATACATTAAATGAAATTCTTAAACATCAAATAATTAATCTTTTCTCAAATATCGAATATGATAAAAAATTTAAACAAAAAATTAAATTAATCTATTCAGATACACTATCACTAGGAATAGAAAACATTGAATTAGAATTATTTGATAGAAAAGTTATATTAAGTGTTTTACCTATTTTATCGAAAGATAAGTTATTAGGCTACATTTTTATAAATTTTAATGATACAATGAATGAGCTTATTTTATTGTCCTCCGAAATTGTTAAATCGTTAGCTCATGAAGTTGGATCGTCAATTAACAGAATATTAGCCGAACGTAGATTATTAGAAAGCTCCGAAAATTATCGGTTGTTAGTTGAATCAACCAACGATTTGGTTTGGAAAGTAAATACAAATTTAGAATTTACATTTCTTAGTTCAAAATCTGAGGCATTGCTAGGTTATTCTGCTGAAGAATTATTAAATACTTCGTTTTATAATATTGTTGATTCGAATAAAAAAGAACAAATTAATCAGTTTCTAAATTTAAACTCGTCCTCACACGAAATGTTTACATTTTACGACTTACCTTTAATTCATAAAAAGGGTAATTTAGTTTATGTTGAATTAATTGCATATCCTTCGTTTGATGAAAATGGAATGTTTGTTGGTTATTCGGGATTAAACCGAGATATTACAGCCCGTAAAATAAACGATGAATTAAAAAGAAGTAAAGAATTAGCCGAAGGTTTAATTAAAGTAAAACAGCAATTTATCGACAATATAAGCCATGAAATTAGAACTCCTTTAAATGTAATAATTGGTTTAACCGAAGTTTTAGGAAAATATAATGTTACCGAAGAGCAGGTTAAATACATTGAATCAATTCAAAAAAATGGACGAGCTTTACTTGGCTTAATCAACAATATTTTAGATGTTTCAAAAATTGAGTCGGATAAATTTGTTTTAATCAACGAAAAATTATCTACTTCTGATTTTCTATCGGATTTATATTTTTCTTTTCTACCTATTGCTAATGAAAAAAACATATCGATTGAATTTGATATAGACCCATTATTGCCCGATTGTTTAATTATTGATGAAACAAGATTTAAACAAGTTTTTACTAATTTAATATCAAATGCTATTAAATTTACTGACATTGGTCATGTTAAATTAGTTATAAAAACAATAAAATTACCTTATCAAAAAAATAAAATTGGCTTAATAATTAATTTTATCGATACAGGCATTGGAATTAGTAAGGAAGATGTTGAATTTATTTTTGAACATTTTACACAATCAAAACACCAAAGTATGAAAAAATACGGCGGAAGTGGATTAGGATTGGGAATATGTAAAAAAATTGTGGAAACTATGAAGGGTAGTATTTCGGTTGAAAGTACAATAGGTGAAGGAAGTAATTTTAAAATTATCATACCAGAAATTGAATACATATTAGAAAACAATACGGTAATAAAAAGTGATTATTTGAATTCTATACGTTTAATACTTATTGGATTTTCGGACAATAACATAGAAGTATTTAAAAATATGTATTATGATAAAATGGAGGAAATTAGTGTTTTAAATAGCCCAATACAATTAAAAGATGTTGCTTTTGATGATTCAATAATGATTATTGTTACTGAAAAATACTTTTTTGAGAAATCCTATTATTCATATTTTCAAAAATTTAGTAATAAAATCCTTGTGTATGGTAGTCAAAATGTTGATAGGATAAAACTTGATATCAAGTATATTTTTATTCAGAATTTTGCAAAATTTAACTTTAACTATGCATTTGCAAAAATTATTGAGAATAAATTAAATGAAGAGAAGATACAGGAAAATTTTAATAGCAATAATTCAGAACACGTATTAAAAGATATTGAATTAGAAGAATTTATAAAAGAAACATCTGATGTTTTATGGGAAAAAATTAAAAAATCTAATTCTTTAAACGATATTGCCGAATTTTCGACAACAATTCAGCAATTTGCGATAAGTAAAAATATTAATGATTTGATAAACTATACGAATGAATTACAAATAGCCATTAAAACTTTTGATATTTCAAAAATTAATATGCTAATAGAAAAATATCCAAGTATTACAAAAAAAATAATTTATACATCGTAAAAGAAATTAAATGAAAGATTATATACCTAAAATATTATTAATAGATGATATTCCTCAAAACATTCAGGTTTTAGGTAGTTTTTTATCGGAACTTAATTATCATTTATCATTTGCCACATCGGCAACCGAAGCGTTGCGATTAACTTCGGTTAATACTTATGATTTAATCTTATTAGACATAATGATGCCCGATATGGATGGTTTTGAACTTTGTGAAAAGATAAAGCAAAATGAAAATCTAATAGATATACCAATAATATTTATTTCTGCACGTACTGATCATGAAAGTATTTTAAAAGGATTTACCACGGGTGGAGTTGATTATATAACAAAACCATTTAATTCTCATGAGTTGTTAGCTCGAGTTAAAACTCATATCGAATTACGAAAACAAAAATTGTTGCTTTCAAATATAAATACTGAATTAGAGGATATTGTGATGCAACGAACTCTTGAACTAAGAAATGCAAATAAACAATTATTGAGCTTAGATCAAGCAAAAAACAACTTTTTACAATTAATAAGTCACGAACTCCGAACTCCACTAAATAATATTACCCTCATGATTGATGTTCTGAAAATGAAGTTAGTGGAGGATAAATATTCAAATTATATTTTCAGAATTGAAGATTCGGTTCGTAAATTAATTGATTTTGCCGAATTGGCTTTATTAATTACAACATTAAGCACATCGCTTAAAGATTTATCATGGAATAAAATTTATGTTAAAGATTTATTCAAAAATGTTCTTGTGAACTTTCAAAACGAAATTACGTCGAAAAAAATCATTGTTGTAAACAACATTAATTCAACCGATATTCAATTTGAAGGAGAGTATGGTTTAATTGAAAAATGTATTGAAATTTTAATAAGTAATGCAATCAAATTTTCCTCAAATGAAGGAAGAATTTATTTTAGTGCATCTTCCGAATCGGGATTTGTAACTATAACAATTAAAGACGAAGGCAAAGGGTTTGACAAATCAATACTCGAAAATTTGTTTTCGGCATTTACTGTATCCGAAATTGATCACCATCAGCAGGGTTTTGGGTTAAGTTTAAAATTAGCTAATTTAATTATTAATGCTCATCAAGGGCAAATAACAATAAAAAATAATACTAATATATCGGGTGCAACAGTTCAATTAATTTTTAAAGAAAAGTTATAATCAGAACAATTATATAAATTTGCAGAAAAAAAAATATGGCAGAAAAATTTGCAGTAATTGGTTTAGGACATTTTGGTAAGGCAATCGCTTTAACCCTTTCAAAAAAAGGTGCCGAAGTTATGGCAATTGATATCGACCCTGAAGAAATAGATGCTATTAACGATGATGTTGCATACGCAGTTTCGCTTGATGCTACCGATAAAAGAGCACTAATGTCGCAAGATATTAAGGAATTTGATGCAGTTGTTGTTGCTATTGGTCAAAATTTTGAAGCTCGATTACTTTGCTCGGCAGTTTTGTTAGATATTGGTGTTAAAAAAATTATTTGCCGGTCGCTTGGCAATAATCAACGCTTAATACTTCAAAAAATGGGAATTGAAGACATTTTATCGCCCGAAGATGAAGTGGCAATTATCGTAGCCGAACGATTGATGAATCCTAATGTAATATCCTACTTGCAATTACCCGACGACTTTCGGATTGCCGAAGTAATTACACCACGCAAAATTGCGGGTAGAACGTACGGAGATATAAATTTTAGAGATAAATATAAATTAAGTTTAATTTCTATTAAACGTGATTTTCAGGAATATGTAGATAAAGTTGAATGTACTATTCAACACATGATAGGAGTTCCTGATTCTAAAACTATTATTCAACCTAACGATAGCTTAGTGGTTTTTGGTAAAACTCGTGATATTGAGCGGTTTATTGAAATAAATTCATAAAACATGCCAGTCTGGAATATACTAAGTCGTTTACGTGAAATAGTTTATCTTAAAATTTGGGATAAAAAAGTTCCAATTATGAATTTTTTTAGAATTTCAAGTTTTTTGGTTTCACTGTTAACTATTGTGAGTATTGTATTTTTTTATGGTTATAAGCACTCACCCAATTCGGATATAGCATTTTATTATATTCTTTATTTCAGCTTTTCATTTTATTTGTTCAAATATATTATAACACTACTTTTTAACTACCAAGTTTCGAAATTTATTAAAAAAACCTGGTTCGAAGGTTCTGTGTTGTTGATTTGGTTTATTAATGTCATACTTTACCTGTTTTTTAATATTGACCTTTCTCATGTCATTTTAAACTATTTTCAAATCCCGTTCTTATTGGATTACTCAATTGTCATTATACAATTATTCTTCTTTGTTGTTGTAGGAGTGGAGGTATCAAAAATTGGAGATTTTTTTTCACGAATAAATTTGAGTCCAAGTGCAATGATGCTTTTTTCATTTATGGTGTTAATAAGTGTGGGTGCGGCTTTATTGTCGATGCCGGAAATGACTTATCACGGAATATCATTCATTAATGCCCTGTTTACTTCTACCAGTGCTTGTTGTGTTACAGGATTATCGGTGGTCGACACTGCTACAGTTTTTACTTTTAAAGGTAAAATTATAATTTTAATACTTATTCAGTTGGGTGGTATTAATATGATTTCTTTTGCAACTTTTTTTGCGTTTATGTCAAATAGCTCCGGTTTAAAATATACCTCAATCATGAAAAATATTTTGGATACGGATAAATTATCTACTACAAAGTCATTATTGAGGGATATCATTTTTTTTAGTTTTGGCATTGAGTTTATTGGTGCAATTCTGATGTTCTTATATTGGCAACAGACGAATACATCCTTTTCGATAGAACAGAGTATATTTTATTCAATATTTCATGCAGTGTCTGCATTTAATAATGCTGGATTTAGCCTGTGGACAGATGGTTTATATGATATTTCAATGCGACATTCCTATTTTATTCAAACAGTAATTATGTTTTTGATTTTCTTTGGTGGCTTAGGTTTTTTTGCTATGCAAGATATCTTTATGCCATCAAATATCAGAGCAAGAAAAAAAATGAAATGGAAAGGACTTCAATTAAGTACAAAAATAGCACTCTACACATCGCTATCCCTTATTGTTGTTGGTGCAATTGCTTTTTTTATTCTCGAATACAATGGTTCTCTAGTTCGTGAAGATTCGATAAG
>CAZFPO010000116.1:0-9364 GCA_964521105.1 uncultured Lentimicrobiaceae bacterium
ATAGCTGGAATTAGCTATAAAAATGAATTTAGGTATAACATTAAGTAATCATTAATTTTTAATTCTTGCGACTTTATGGTTAATACAAAGCATGAAATGATAAAGAAAAAAAGTGTTTTCATGACAATTTAATAATTTTGGATATATATTAAACGATTGCCGATTGAATTTTATTATTACCAACAATATTTGTGAAACTCAGAGTGTTTATAAAGCAGTAAATCAATAACTTAAAAATTATTTTTCAATTCATTTAAAAGCTTGTAAAAATTTGTGAAATCGTCAGCTTTTTTAAAATTATTTTTTTCTTTTTCAAACAATGAAGCCTGTTTTACTATGTGAATTATAAGATTAATAGGATTTTGCGGAAGATAATCTCGAGAAGTAGCTGGGGTGCTAATTTGATTGCCAATTTCAAGCAATCTATCTTTTGAAATTACAGTTCCACTGTGGTAGGCATCAATGTAAAATAAAATATTAGACTCTTTTATATCATCAATTTTTGTTGAAAAATAATCTGTATAACAAAGCAATAAAATTTCCTTAAAAATTACTCCATAAATGGGAAGATTTAATTTTTGAGCAATTATTAAATAAAGCATTGGAATAGAATTGTTTGTGAATTTTTTTGTTTCAAGCAGTTGGTTTAAATAAAAGTAATTAGAAATATCCGAATTAGAAGAAAATGGTTCAAATTTATGAATTTGAAATAAAATATGATTAATAATTCTTGTTTTTTCGAGAGATGTAAGCTGGTTATTAATTTCGAGCCAAATATTTTTAGTAATACTTTCAATTTGATTATTAATAAAATTAGTATCTAAGTTATGGTATTTAAATTTTGAAAAAGCCAAATAACCATCTAATATATTACTCGGATTATGTTTAATCCAATTTTCGGCTAATTCTTTCGCGTGTTTTTGCGAAATTTGTTCAAGAATATATTCAATTCTTTGTTGAAAATCGGAATTTAACGTTAGCGACCATGCATCTTCCAAAGCATTATTAGCTTCGATTCCAATTTCTAAAAAACGTTTATTAACCGATTCGAAAACATTAATATCTGGATCGTCAATTAAATCCAAAAGAGCATTAATTTCTTTTTTTAATGATTCATTCATTTTAAACAGAAGTTGCTCTATGAATTACGGTTTCTATTAAATTTTTCATTTTAGGTTTGTAGTCCTGACTGAATGTTTTTGAAACTCGGTTTGCAATGGCTAAACAAACAGTTAACGAACGGTGTCCTAAAGCTTTTGATAAACCATAAAGGGCGGAAGTTTCCATTTCGAGATTACAAACGTGATGATTTTGAAATTCAAACGATTCTATTAATTCGTTCATATCTGGGCGAGCAATTGGAACTCTGACTTCTCTGCCCTGAGGTCCGTAAAAACCTGGTGCTGTGCAAGTAATTCCCTTTATCATATCAAAACCGATGGTATTCATTAATTTTTCGTTACACTCAACAATATAGGGTTTGGGCCACGATTTGCTCCATTTTGTATGCTCAATAAATGCGTCTGTCATTTCTTGTTCAAAAATATGGTCAACATTATAAAAGTGCATTAAACCGTCCATTCCTAAGCCATACGATGAAGCAATCATAGTTTCTACTGGTATTTCTTCGCGGATAGACCCACAAGTGCCAATTCTGATTAAATTTAAAATAGTTTTTTCCTCTTTTATCGTTCTGTTTTCAAAATCAATATTAACAACTGCATCTAATTCGTTGATGCAAATGTCGATGTTGTCGGGTCCCATTCCTGTTGACATTACGCTGATTCGTTTGCCATTAAGAACACCTGTGTGTGTCATAATTTCGCGATTTGACCGTTTATGATCGATTTTATCAAACATAGCCGAAATAGTTTCTACTCTGCCAGGATCGCCAACAAGAATTACGGTTCCAGCTAAATGTTCTTTTTTTAAATTTAAATGGTAGATGCTTCCATCAGCCTGCATTGGGAGTTCTGATATTTTGATATTCATAATTTTTATGTTAAAATGTTTTTTTTTCTTAAAAAACTTGCAAAACCTTTTTTTTCATATTAAATTTACACAAAGGTAAATAAAAAATATGAAGACAAACAACCAAATTTTAGTTCCAATTGATTTTACTCCAAAATCTATATTGGCATTTGAACAAGCAAAGTATCTTGCAAAAATGACAGATTCGGACATTATGTTAATTAATGTTATTCAACTCGACAGTAAGTCATTCTCTTTTGTTTTTGAAATTTTTTCGGATTTGGAAAAGGATTTAATGAGTCAGCGAATACAAAAAGGTGTTTGGGATCAACTCAACGATTTAATTGAAAAAAACAAAGATTGTGGCGTTAAAATTCAAGCCATGGTTTCGATTGGTAAAATTTACGAAAAAGTAATGGAAGCATCGAAATCGTTAAACAGCAATTTTATAGTAATTGGCTCAAACGACGATGAAGCTGACGAGAGTTCGCTTGGAGCAAATGCATCTCGAATTGTTAGAATGTCGGATGTGCCTGTTTTAACTATTAATAAGCAGATAATGAAAGAGATGAATAATTTAATTTTACCTCTCGATTTATCAAAGGATACTCAGCAAAAAGTTGCAAAAGCTATTAAAATTGCTCGCTATACAAATGCTAAAATAAGTATTGTGTCGGCAGTTTTTACTGATGAACCAAAGGTAAAAAGAGCTATCGAAGTTCAAATGAATGTAATTGGTAAATTTGTTAAAGAGCATCACGGAAATGTTTCTACTGAGATAATTTATGATATCCGTGAGGGTGGTAGCATCTCAAGTAATTTAACCGAAATTGTGCTCGATTATGCTAAAAAAAATAATGGCGATTGCATTATGATAATGACTCAACCTGAAAAAACTTGGCTTAAATTCTTTGTCAGTGCCTCAGCTATGGATTTGATTTTTAAATCGACATTGCCTGTATTTTCAGTTATTCCGAAAGAAGTTTTTAATACCTCATACCGATAATTGGATTTTGCGGTTAATTAATGAATATTAAAATAAAAATCGATTACTTGAATCGTTTTAAATTTTCAAGCATAAATTTTTATAAATTTACCCTTTTAAAAAAATACTATGAAAGCAAATAATCAAATATTAGTGCCAATTGATTTCTCCGAAAAATCTCTTTTAGCTTTTGAACAAGCAAAATATCTTGCAAAAATTACTTCTTCGAGTATAATGTTATTAAATGTAGTACAACTTGATAGCAAGTCATTTTCATTTGTTCAGGCAGTTTTTTCAGATGTTGAAAAGGATTTAATTCGTCAACGTATCGAAAAAGGTGTGTGGGATAAATTAAATGAGCTAATATCTCAAAACAAAGATATAGAAATTTTAGCCATGGTTGCTAGTGGCAAGGTTTACGAAAAAGTTATTGAAGTTTCTAAATCGCTAAATTGTAATTATATTGTGATTGGTGCTAACGACGAAGATGAAGATAAAGAAAGTAGAGTATTGGGAACAAATGCATCACGTATTGTTCGACTTTCTGAAATTCCTGTTTTTACTGTGAACAATAAAATAATGAAAGAGTTAAACACAGTAATTCTACCACTCGATTTATCAAAAGAAACACAACAAAAAGTTGCCAAAGCTATTAAAATTGCTAAGTATACCAATGCTAAAATAAAAATGGTTTCGGCACTTTTAACCGATGATAAAGAAATTGTTGACAGACTAACTGTTCAAATGAGCATTGTCGAAAAATTTATTAAAGAAAATTACGGAAATGTTTCTTCCGATTTTGTTTTTGGTGATAAAGACAAAGATACCCTGGCTGGTTTAATTATGAAATATGCTCAAGACCAAGATGGAGATTTAATCGTTATTATGACACAACAAGAAAATAACTGGTTAAAATTATTTGTAGGAACTACTGCTATGGATATCATATACAATTCACCAATATTAGTATTGTCAGCTGTTCCAAAAGAAATTAACAAAGTTTCCTATCGATAAATTTATTGAATTCAATTTAACTATTGACCAAAGATTAACTTCTTTGGTCAATTTGCTGTTATTTAACAAATTTAAGTTGATAAATCAATAGTGTAAAATGTTTTAAGAACATAGAAACAATTACTTTTGTACTAAATAAGAAAGATGGAAGCAGTAGAAAAATATTCAGATGATAGTGTTCGGTCGTTAAGTTGGGAGGAGCATATTCGACTCCGACCAGGTATGTACATAGGTAAGTTAGGCGATGGAACATCGCACGATGATGGAATTTATGTTCTCATAAAGGAAATTCTGGATAATTCAATCGATGAATTTATGATGGGCAACGGAAAAAGTATCGATGTCCGAATAAAAGATAAAAAAGTTACAATTCGCGATTTTGGTCGTGGAATTCCTTTGGGAAGAGTAATAGATTGTGTTTCCAAAATGAATACTGGAGCTAAATACGACTCTAAAACCTTTCAAAAATCAGTTGGGTTAAACGGAGTAGGAACAAAAGCTGTTAATGCATTATCCTCATATTTCTGTGCTCAATCAATTCGCGAAAATAAACTTAAAATGGTGGAATTTGAGCGAGGAAAAATGATGAAAGATTATCCAATTGCTTCTTCCGACGAGTGGACAGGTACTATTATTTCATTTATCCCCGATGTTGAAATTTTTGGAAATTATAACTACTACCTCGAATATATCGAAAAAATGCTTCAAAATTATTGCTACCTTAATCGAGGGTTAAGCATTAATTTTAATGGTAAAAAATTCGTTTCTAAAAATGGTTTGTACGATTTACTCGAAAATAATATCGATAAAGATACGGTTTACCCTATAGTTCATTTAGCCGATGGCGACTTTGAATATGCTTTTGTACACTCAGGAAAAACTTATGGCGAAGAATACTACTCCTTTGTAAACGGACAACACACCACTCAAGGAGGAACTCATCAACAAGCATTTCGTGAAGCTTTTGTAAAAACTATTCGCGACTTTTATAAAAAAGATTATGAGCCTTCCGATATTAGAAATTCTATTATTGCTGCTATTAGTATCAGAATTCAAGAACCGGTGTTTGAATCGCAAACTAAAACAAAATTAGGCTCAAATAATGTCGAAACAAACGGTCCAACGGTTAAAACCTATATTCAAGATATTGTTTCTCGTACTCTTGATAAATACTTACACATGAATCCCGATGTAGCTGATGCACTACATCGAAAAATTTTAGAATCGGAAAAAGAACGAAAAGAAATTGCGGGTATTAAAAAAATTGCCAAAGAATCGGCTCGAAAAGCTAATTTAAATAATAGCAAATTACGCGATTGCCGAGTTCATTTAGATTCTAATCATGAACGAAAACTCGAAACTACTCTTTTTATCACCGAAGGCGACTCGGCAAGTGGTTCTATCACAAAATCACGCGATGTTAACACCCAAGCAGTATTTAGCTTAAAGGGTAAGCCCTTAAATTGTTTTGGTAAAAGCAAACGAACAGTATACGAAAACGAAGAATTTAACTTGCTTCAAACTGCGTTAAATATTGAAGATGGCTTGGAGGGTTTAAAATTTAATAACATCGTAATTGCTACAGATGCTGATGTTGATGGAATGCATATTCGCTTACTAATGCTTACTTTTTTCTTACAATTTTTCCCCGATCTTGTTAAAGCGGGACACGTTTATATACTTCAAACTCCTTTATTCCGTATTCGAAATAAAGAGAAAACAATTTATTGCTATACCGAAGAAGAAAGAGTGGGGGCAATGGCTCAATTAGGTTCAAAACCCGAAATAACTCGTTTTAAAGGGCTTGGCGAAATTTCGCCCGATGAATTTAAACATTTTATTGGTAAAAGTATTCGACTCGAACCAGTTGTGCTAAAAAAGGATACTTCAATACGTGATATTTTAGAGTATTATATGGGAAAAAACACACCTACACGTCAAGAGTTTGTTTGTAATTATTTACGTGATGTTGAGCCCTAAGTAGGAGCTATTTGCTAAATTTTACCATATTGTATACCACATCTGGAAAGCCTGCAATAATTAAAGTTTTTTGAATGGCATCTTTGTCTAAGTCAATGTCAGGAACAAATTTGTGAACTAAATATCCCATAAAATCATTGTAAGATGCAAATTTCATGTCTTCATTAACCATTTTAATTAAAATATTTCCAATCCGAATTATAGTTTCTTTTTCATACTTTTTTTGCCACTTTTGATTCATATATGGCTCGTAAAACGATTTCAATAATCCAATGGTTAGTGTAATGTTGTTTTGTTTTATCCCTATTTTTTCGATATTTTTAATCAGTTCATTTTTTTTAATTGAGTCACATACATAATAATGAACATTTGTCCCTCTATTGTGTAACCAAAAATCTTTGTAACTAAAGTATTCAAATTTTAATTTGCCTTTAATCAATTTTTGATTGTGCTGACCCATATATTCGTAATAAGACGACTCAATGAGTTCCCAATTTACATCTGACTTTTTAAAATAAGATGTAAATGATTTGTCGATTTGGTTTTCGAGTTTAGAAATTTTTTTATCATTGGCAAATAAAATACTTGATGCCAAAATGAAAATTACTACTAAAATAGTTATTTTGGTTTTCATACCATTTGATTTATTAAAAGAGAATGTTTACCTCAGGTTCAATTACTACCCCAAATTTATTTTTCACATCGTTCATTATTAAATTAGCCAAGTTTAGGATGTCCTTTCCATTTGCATTGCCGAAATTAACTAAAACCAATGCCTGTTTTTCATGAACCGCTGCATCACCAATTCGTTTCCCTTTCCAACCGCTAATTTCAATTAATTGTGCTGCCGAAAGTTTAATATTATTTTCGGCACTTTCCCAAAATACTAAATTAGGATACTGGGAGTATAATTTGTGAAATTCTAATTTTGATATTATTGGATTTTTAAAAAAACTACCTGCATTTCCAATTTCATTGGGTTCGGGGAGTTTGCTTTTTCGAATCGAAGTAACAGCATTATATACATCTTTTACCGTTGGATTTACAATCTGTTCTTTATCAAAATATTGAATTAGAGCTTTATAGCATAAATTTATTTCGGCATTTTTGGATAATTTGTAAACCACAGATGTAATTATTACTTTGTTTTTAAGTTCTTGCTTAAAAATACTGTTTCTATAATCAAATTTACATTCAATAGAACTTATTGATTTTAAATTGTTTGAATCAATTTCGATAAAGTTAACCGATTCTATTACATCTTTAACTTCAACCCCGTAAGCTCCAATATTTTGAACGGGTGAGCTACCACAGTATCCAGGAATATTTGCTAAATTTTCGATGCCACTATACCCGTTGTTAACAGACCATTCTACAAAATCTTGCCAAACTTCACCTGCTGCAACTTCAATATAAACGCTGTTTGAATTTTCGCTAATAATATTAATTCCTTTGTTACAAACATGAATTATCAAGCCATTATAAAATGGGGGTAATAATACGTTGCTTCCTCCACCTAATATGTAAAAGGGCGATTTTTTCCAAGAGTTATCTTTTAAGAGTTCATGAATTTCATCTTCGGTTTTTAGGCAAATATATTTTGATGCTTTGGATTCAATACCGAATGTGTTTAAAGTCTTTAGAGAAAAATTGGTTGAGAACATTTTTTTATGCAAAAATAAGTTTTTATATAATATAAGGACTCCGTTTTTCTATTTTCTTATAAATTGTAATAAATTCTCTTAAATACATAAAACCCGATTTATCTAATAAATCTTGGACTGAATTGTACTGTTTCTCTTCTATTAGCGATTTTGCTTTTTTTACCCTAAAGGCATTTATAAAAGTATAAAAATTCATTCTATATTCTGATTTTAAAATTTTTCTCAAATCTTCTTTGCTAATATCAAGCAAAACACATAAATCTAACAGTTTAAAATCATTATCTAAAAATAACTCATCGCGATTCATTAATAACTCAATTTTTTGCATAATGGCTTCAATATCTATATTTTTAGTTTTGTTTAGAAGATATTCACCTTTTTTATCATCCTTTTCAATATCAACAATCACTTGAGTTTGATGATTTCCAACTAAGCCCCAAAAAAACAATACGAACACAAAAAATGTTGAAGGAATTAACATAGCATATTGATTATCAATATAAGGTTGCTTTCCAAAAGAATTCATTAATAATAAAAATATAGCTGGAAGAAGAATTAGACAACGATAATATTTAATCCAAAGTAAATCACGTAAATAG
The DNA here is from genome assembly GCA_964521105.1 of uncultured Lentimicrobiaceae bacterium. Taxonomy (GTDB): domain Bacteria; phylum Bacteroidota; class Bacteroidia; order Bacteroidales; family WCHB1-69; genus JAQUGA01. The sequence continues at coordinate 8,214 of CAZFPO010000116.1, forward strand.
ATATTTGAATATGAATTCAATATTTTTTTTCGGAATCTTTGTATCAAAAATCCAAACATGGTAATATAGAAAAAAATTTGAAATCCCAAAAAAGCCCTTTGAATAATGTTAAGATAGCTATTTGTGTTTACTAGTGTATAATCGGAATTTGCAATGATTTTTGTTACATCTAAATAATAATCTATGTACAAGTGGTGTTCTTGTTCACTCATTAATAATACTATAACTATGTTAGCTAAAGAAAAAAATAAGGGCAAAAAAAAGTGAGGTAGAACTTGAAATAAGTTGATTTTTGAGGACTGTATAATTAGTTTAAAGTATATAAAAAGTAATGGAAGGGATGTTAGGGTGGAAAAAATGTATATAAAATCATACCATATAAACAGGTATTTTTCGCTGCTAAACATAAGATAGTTGCCAATAAACTGAATGGAAGCAGTAATAAAAAAAAATGATAAGACTAATTTGTGTTTGTTCTTTTTAGACTGAGCAATGTAAATTATAAACCAAAATAAACAAATGTAAACAGGCGAAAGATACGTTATTAGTTTAATCATTACTTTTTAATCTCAGTTTTATAAAAGGCGAAATACCTTCAATTTTTCGGTATGCTTTAATAAATTCTTGTAAACTTTCGAATCCTGATTTTTTATAAACTTCACTTAGGTTCATATCTTTGTTTGTTGCTAACAAAGATTTTGCCTCTTGTACTCGATATTTATTGATGAGGTTATTAAAATTGGTTTTGTATTCTTCTTCAATGATTTTTGTTAAATTAATTCTGTCAACGTTTAAAACCAAACATAAATCCCATATTTTCAAATCTGAATCAAGATATAACTTATTATTGACAATGATATCATTCATGTTTTTTATCACAAGATCTCTGTCTATCGAATTAAAAGATTCATTGACGATTTTATCATTTTTTTTATCAAAATCAATTTCGCTAATCACTTGTTTTTGCATATTTCCTAAAAACCCTATTAAAAAAATCAAAGTTGAAAAAATAGACGAAGGAATTAATAACAACTCTGGATTTGCTAAAAACATTTCTTTACCTAAAATATTAATTAGAAAGCTAAAAACAGATGTGGCTGAATATACTACAATTAATTTTTTAACCCACAAAAGCTCTTTATTACTAATAC
>CAZFPO010000117.1:0-9349 GCA_964521105.1 uncultured Lentimicrobiaceae bacterium
GGATAGTTTTCTCTCCACCTCATCAGAGTCTCCAGCATGGGACTCTGATGATTTTCCCCCATCAGTGTCTCCATCATGATACTCTGATTAAGATAAAAAATCCGACACCGAAGGTGTCGAATATTTGTAGCCCTAAGATGTTAAAAGTTAAATGATTTTGGCGAAAAATTTGCTTTGAGTTTGCAAATTTTATGACAAAATCAAATATTATGATTAATTTTTTCGTTTCAGCCAATGTTGGTGTTTTCTCCTCTCCATCAGAATCTTCATCATGGGACTCTGATGATTTGTTCCATAGTGCGGTGCGCTGCACCTTATTTTTTCTCAGTCCTTGATGGTGTTGTTACCAACAAGGCTTTTTTTCCTCATCAGAGTCTCCAGCATGGGACTCTGATGATTTTTCGACATGGGGTTCTGATGATTTTGCTGGTCATGGAGCGGTTATGATACGCTGTAATGTCGCACCTACGGAGCTTTTTGGACTTTTTTTCCATCTGTTAATTGCCATAATGTCGCCTCTACGAGGCTTTTGGATAGTTTTCTCTTCACCTCATCAGAGCCTATAGCATGGGACTCTTATGATTTAAAAATATTCTATCACTTACCTTTTCGAACTTCCAAAACATGAATCCGTTGTAAAGCCATTTCAAATTCAGGATTTATTTTCAAAGCCATATTGTAATTTTCAACGGCAGCTTTTTTATCCCCCATTTTCTCGTATGCTACGCCTCTGTTATAAATAGCTTCAATAAAGTTTTGATCAATAGCAATTGCCTTTGAAAAATTGTCTATTGCTTCCTCGTATTTTTTCTCAAATTCCATGGCAATCCATCCTAAATTATGGTACGACCACTTGTGGTTTTTGTCAATTTGTAAAATCATTTGATAGCGTTCTTTTGCTTTTTGAATATTTCCGGTTTCTTGATAAAACATTGCTATATTATAATGAGCTTCAATACTTTGAGGCTTGATATTTAAAGCGTTATTGTAATAGTCCAAAGCAACAGGATTATGTCTAACATGGTACAATAAACCTAATTGAATGTAAGCATCATAGTATGCCGGATTTTGATCCACCGCTTTGTTATAATTTCTAATGGCATTCATGGTATCACCTTGTTCTTTGTATGCATAACCTTTCATGAAAAATGCTTGTGGATTTCTTTCATCAATCTCAAGTGCTTTGTTCAAAAAATCGTTCATTTCGGTATACCGCTTATAGTAAAGCTGTATTTCGGCTAATTTCATTATTACATCCACATTTTTCGGTGATTTTGAATAGGCTTTTTCTAAAATTTCCTCACTGTTTTCAAATTGCGCTTGCATGAAAAATAAATCTGCTAAAAAAATGTATCTTTCGGGATTTGAAGAGTCGTATTTTAACGCCATATAAGCGTCATAATATGCACTATCAATGAGATTCGTCTTTAAGTAATATTGAGCTCTTTTTGAGTAAGCCCCGGCATCTTCGGGATTTTCATCAATTTGAATGCACAAATTGGCTAATTCTTCGGGATACTTAGCATATTTTTCTTTGTTTTTGTTGCTGTTGCACGAAACAAATAAAACAAAAGCGGTTAAAATTATCGGTAAACTAATTTTTGATTTCATGAGCATAATTTTAGACAACAAAATTAGTAAAATTGAGGAGAATTTAAAGTGTTTGTGGATATTTAGATTTTAAAGTGGTGTTTTTTGAAAATGTTTTAAAGGAAAAGAAATTCAAACTGAATGATTTGCTGTTTTAAGGTTGCTGATTTGAATAGTTTTAGCACTATTTGGTAAATAATAATTGTTAATAAGAAATGTGTACTCCTCTAATGTTGTATTTTTCTTTTTATAGTCGTTTTAATGATGATATTCTTGAAAATCTTATCAATTGAAGAAATTTATTTTTGTAAATTTTAAAATAAATTTAACAGTTTTATTTATGAATATAAAATACCTAATTACTTGTCAAAAAGAGCTTAATGAATTTATATTGATAAAAAACTAATTTTTTATATTTATAAATTATTTTTTTTATATTTGCCTTTGGTAAACATAATGGGGATTTATTTAAAATAAAAAATAAATCATTACTGTAAATAAATTAATAAAAACTAAAATATAATTGTATGAAAAAATTATTATTATTTATCATTGTTTCATTGTTGTATTCTCAAATAATTTATTCTCAAGATGTTACTGTTGAAAACGTTAAAGGTGTTGGTTTAACCAGAACCGATGCTACGCAAGATGCACTTCGGAATGCAGTGGGTGAAGCTTTTGGGACTGTTGTTCAATCTTCAACAATTGTCGAAAATTACAATGTTGTAAAGGATGCAATTAGTACAAGAACACAAGGCGTTGTAACAAGTTATAAAGTAACTAAGGAAGTTCCGTATAAAGACAGATACGAGGTTTTTATTACTGCACAAGTCAGCTCACAAGCAATCAAACAAAATGCTGCAACCTTATCGCAAATGGTAGGAGGGCTTAAGTTTCTGGTTATGTATGACGATCGAAAGTTAAATGCAGAAGAAAAAGAATATTATAATTATTGTTATGAACGAATTAACGAAAAACTTGCCGAAAAACAATATTCTTATACTGAAAGTACCATATTTACAAATTTGGAATCATTATTAAAAAATGATACCAGTGAAATTTCGTATATTAACAATATGGGTTTATATTCTAATTCGGAATTTATTATCCAAATAAAAAAAATAACTGTTAGAACTAAAGAAGCCTCATTAAATAGCGATTATAAAGTAATTATTGATTTAAAAGCCTACGATAATTGTACTGCAACAGGTTTAGGAACAATTACCTCCGAAAGTGATTGGATGAATTTGAGCGACAAGCAACAAGCAATTAATTTAGCCATAAAGGATGCACTTAATAAATATTACGACCGCTTATTTATGCTTTTTAGCAATTATATGGAAACATGGATAAATAATGGAGCACCATACGAATTACGTTTCTATGGTTTTGATCTCGACGATGGTGTTTGGTTTACGTATGAAGATTTATTGAAAGCAGATACGGATACTAAAGAAGATCCTATGGATACTAAAGCTGGCACTTATTTGAAGATAAATTTAAAATCGATAAAAACACCTTATAATTTAAGCCGACTTGCTTTTATGAAATTTGCAGATGTACCCGAGCTAAAAGCACTTGCTCCAACGTATGCCATTAAGTATGGACGACAGTATTCTTTTATACCAAAAGGAGCAAATATTCCAGAAATTCAAGCAAAAATTGAAAACCTTAAACGAATTAATAAGCAATAATTTAAAATCAGTAATTATGAAAAAATCGATACTAATAATATTTTGTATAGCATCTTCTTTGACAATTTTCGGTCAAAAATTTTGGTCCGAAGCTAATATATCATCAAGCTATAATTCTAAAAAAAATTATACCGTTGCAATTTTGCCTGTTACTTCAAGCGATGCTAGTTTGAAGGATAGAAACGAGTTAATGGATGCAGCTTATAATCAACTAAGTACAATATTAACTGGGGTTAAAAATTTTCAAACTGTAAACAAAGAAACGGTGTTGCAGGCTTGTTATAAATATGCATTTGGTGCCGGTAACATAAATGTTTCAAATTATAAGCAAATAGCAACAGATATAAATGCAAATCTTTTAGTTTTAGTTCAATTATCAAAAGATAAAAGAACAATAAAAAAGAAAGAAGTGGGTACCATCATGGCTTTTATTCAGTTTTTTGATGTTGAAGCCAATAATACAGTTATTTATTCAGGGAAAGGGCGTTCAATAAATCCTCTTTCCGAAACGGTAGAAATTGAAATGGCAGTTGAAAAAGCAATGGAGAAAATGGTTAGACTAAAATAAATTTCAAAAATTAGTTTTAGTTTGGTTTAAAATAAAATCTATTAATTTCTAAACAACTATATTAAAATGTTTAAAAGTTCATTTTTTTATAAAAAACAAAATAAAAGAAAAGTATATTTTATTTTGCTTACATTTTTGCTATTTTCGTTTAATTTCAATGTTAAGTCGCAGGTATCATGTATTAACGACATATCAAAAAGCATTTGTGAAACTATAATGAACCAAATTGAAAAAAATAAATTTCCAGAGGGTTCAAAAATTGTTATATTGCCATTTATTGGAAGTGATAACGAATCGGATACAATATTGTCAAGATTGGGAATTAAAATTTCGCAACAATTGTCGGATGAATTAAATTTTCAATTATATAATTCAAGATATTCGCGAAACAGAAATTACAAAGTAATTATCTCCGAAAATAAAAATAGTTTATTACTCGAAACTTCTCAAAAGTTTTTCAAACTGCCAACACAAGCCGATGAGAGCGAATTTAACAAAAAATACTGCAACAGCGTTAAACCAGATTATTATATTACAGGGAAATATAAATTTGATAGCAGATTTACTAAACTCAGTTTATACAACATTTATTTGCAATCCGACCCTTTAAATCTTGAAAATAAAATTAATATTCCAATTACGTCAGTTAGCGAGATAATGATACCAGTAACCGACAAAGAAGAAATTGTAAAATTGCATACTATTTCGCTCGAAGAAGTTTGTGCATTTTTGGCAATGGATATTAAAACAAAAGACTTAAATGAATTGGTTTGTCTTGATAATTTCTTGCTCATGGATACTAGACTTACAAGTCCTTTTTCGAGGATGTTTAAACTAATATTACAACAAAAGTTAGTTGATTTTGCTGGAATGCAAATACTTGCCGAATCTTCGCAGTCGATTGGAACTCCTTCAACTAAATATAAAATTTCCGGTACTTTTTGGGAAGAAGGTGGTAGTTTGAAAATTAATATGGAACTAAAAAATATCGAAAACAATAAAATAATAGCCAGTTCGGTTCGGAAAATTCCGCTTTTGTGGTTTGAAAGTAATAACATTTCGATTAAACCTGATAATTTTGAAACAGCCAAACAGAATGACGATTTTATTAAAAAAAATGAAGTTAGAACTTCGGGTGGATTATTATTAGAAATCAATACCAATAAAGGAAAAGATAATTTGCTCTTTTCAAAAGGCGAATTACTTAAACTTTACGTTAAAGCCAATATGGAGTGTTATGTTCGTTTTATTTATTATTTTACCGATGGCACTAAAGTTTTACTTTTGGATAATTATCACGTATTACCCGAAAACTTAAATAAATGGATTGAATTGCCCAATCAGTTTGAATGTGCCGAACCTTTTGGTGTGGAGCTAATGATGGCGAGTGCACAACAAATGCCTTTTGAACCTCTTAATATTAAGATTGATAATGGGTATAAATTCATTTTAGATGATTTGATTACAATAACTAAAAATACGCATAGGGGATTTATTGAAAAAAAACAATTTTCGGAAATTGGTATTCCAATTACTACTACTAAATAATTTATTTCAGTGTTAAATGAAAAATAATTAATATGAAACCAAATTCAATTTACTGCTTACTTTTTTTATGGATGTTTACCAGCATACTAAACAAAGCCAACGCACAGGAAAAACGCCTTGCACTTATTATTGGCAATGCAGCATATTCCAGTAGCCCCCTTAAAAATCCGGTAAACGATGCCAATCTTATTGCGAAAACTCTACAGGAACTTGGTTTTGAAGTGACAAAAATCAATAATGCCACTTTAAAACAAATGCAGAAAGCCGAAATTGAGTTTACAAATAAAATTAAGCAGTACGATGTGGCTTTGTTTTATTACGCTGGACACGGCATTCAGGTGGATGGTGTTAACTACCTGATTCCCGTTGATGCTGTTTTAAATGATAAATCAGAAGTTAAATATGAGGCTTTTGACATCAGTAATATTAACGTTGCCTTTGCACAAAATTCGGGTAAAATGAACATTATGATACTCGATGCTTGCCGCAATAATCCGTTTCGTTCGTGGGCACGCGGTGGTGAACGTGGATTTAAAGCAATTGGTAATCAATCAGCCGGTACTATTATTGCTTTTGCCACAAAAGAGGGTGAAACGGCTGCTGATGGTAGCGGAAATAACGGACTCTATACCGAAAAACTGGTAGAACAACTGAAAATTGCTCAAAATATTAACGATGTTTTTAAAAATACTAGACAAAATGTTTTAAAAGCCAGCAACAATGTACAATGCCCACAGGAATGGGATATGACAGTTGGCAGTTTTTATTTCACCATAAGAAATGCAGACTCAAAACCAACAGAAAACAATGTTTCCTACACCGAAGCCACATCAACAACTGCCACAGGCAGCATACAAGTTATTTCGGAAATTTCGGGTAAGTTATACATTGATGGTGTTTTTTATAAAGAAATTATAGCAGGAAGCACCACCTTGTTTGACAATATCCAAACGGGTTTAAGAATAATAAACATTAAAGGTACTTCAAACTGGACAGAAAAAGTTATGGTAATTAGCAATCAAACCACAACTGTTCAAGCAAAAAACGAAACTGGAACCATTGCACTTTACTCCGAAATAAATGGTAAACTATACGTGGATGATGTGTTTAACAGTAGTATAGTGAAAGGTTCAACGACGAACATTAATAATTTAAAAGCAGGTGTTCACAGTCTTAAAATTGAAGGCTCGCAATCCTGGTACGAAAAAGTAAATGTTTCTTCGGGGCAAACAACCAACATTACGGCAAGCCCCGAAATTTCAAATTATACTACAATGGTTGCTACCTCCTCCAATTCCAATTACACCGAGTCATCTTCAGGTGTAAACATCGATATGGTTTTTATAAAAGGCGGCACATTTATGATGGGTAGCCCCAGCAGTGAAGTTAACAGAGGAGATGATGAGTACCAACATTCGGTAACACTTAGCGATTTTTATATGGGGAAGTATGAGGTAACATACGAACAGTATGATGCTTTTTGTAATTCCACAGGCAGAAGCAAGCCAAGCGATAATGGTTGGGGGCGGGGTAGTCGTCCTGTTACCAATGTAAGTTGGAACGATGCCGTGGCATATTGCGAATGGTTTAGCAAAAAAAGCGGAAAAACTTACCGTTTGCCCACCGAAGCCGAATGGGAATATGCCTGCCGTGCTGTGGCTTCGAGTGCCTCAGCCACCAGCACTCCGTTTAATACAGGAAATTGTTTAAATTCATCGCAAGCAAATTATAGATGGGATAACCCATATAATAGATGTAGTAATTCAAACACAACTCCATTAATCAAAACGATGCCCGTAGGCAGTTATTCGCCCAATACGTGGGGTTTATACGATATGCACGGCAATGTTTGGGAGTGGTGTAGCGATTGGTATAGTGCCGATTATTATAAAAGCTCCCCGCAAAATAACCCAAAAGGACCAACCACAGCACAGTCGTACCGCGTGCTGCGTGGCGGTAGTTGGCTCGACTATGCTCAGTGTTGCCGGTCGGCGTTTCGCTTCAACTACGCTCCCGACGATCGCTACAACTCCATAGGCTTCCGCCTAGTTTCCCCCAAGTAAACCCAGTTAAATTGTTTTAAATTTTGAGTTATGGAAGGTTTTTATTATGTTTATGTGCTTTTAAGCGAAAAAGATGGAAAGAAGTATGTTGGTTTTACTCAAAATTTAGAACAAAGATTTGAGCAACATAACAAGGGTTTTGTTTTTTCAACTAAAAATAGAAGACCATTACAAATGATATATTTTGAAGGATGTTTATGTAAGGATGATGCAACACATAGAGAGAAGTATTTAAAAACTTATTTTGGGAAAATGTTCATCAAGAATAGGCTCAAATCTTATTTAACAGGGTAACAGTTGGAAATTCATCCTTCCTTTTAAGCTAAAAGAGCTTTGCCAAAAGGGAGTGAGGCGGTTCTCGAGCGGAGCCGAGAGAGACGAACGACCAAAAGGCAAAGCGAATAAAAAAAACCGCCTTTGGCGGTCGAAATTTTTTGAAAAAAATATTAATGAACAATAAAATAACAATATGATACGCAAATTAGTTGTTTTTTTAATTTTATTTTCCGCATTTGCTCGATTGCAATCGCAGGATAACAGGGGTTTTAAACCAGTTACCATTAAAATTGGCGAACAACAAACAAAGCTCTATAACGAAAGCCATGCTTTAGTAATTGGCATTTCGGATTATACAGGAGGCTGGCCTAGTTTACCCGGAGTAAAAAATGATGTAGTGGCAGTAAAAACAGCCTTAGAAAAACAGGGCTTTGAAGTAACCTTGCTCGAAAATGCCAACAAAGAGCAGATTGATAAAAGCATTTCTAATTTTATTAACAAATATGGGCAAGACAGTGATAATCGTTTGTTGTTTTATTTTGCCGGTCATGGGCATACCATAAAAACAAGCTATGGCGATGAACTGGGCTATATTGTGCCTAATGATGCACCAAACCCAAATAAAGATGCTGCGGGTTTTCAGAATAAAGCGATGGAGATGGCACAAATTGAAATATACGCTAAGCGCATACAATCAAAACATGCGTTGTTTTTATTTGACGCTTGTTTCTCAGGATCTTTATTTGCCTTGTCGCGTGCTGCTCCCGAAATAATTAACTATAAAATTTCACAACCTGTAAGGCAGTTTATTTCTTCGGGATCTGCCAACGAAACTGTGCCAGATGTTAGTATTTTTCGAAAGCAATTTGTTGTAGCTATTACTACCATCGATGCCGATGCCAACAAGGACGGATATCTTACGGGAACGGAACTTGGGGACTTTTTACAAACCAGTGTAGTAAACTATTCAAATAACACCCAGCATCCTCAGTATGGCAAAATTCGAAACCCAAATCTTGATAAAGGTGATTTTGTTTTTGTTATTTCAAAACAAGAGGAAGTTGCAGTAACAGAAGCAGCAACAACAACAGCAACCGGTAGCATACAGGTAATTTCGGAAATTTCGGGTAAATTATACATCGATGGCGTTTTTTATAAAGAAATTACGGCAGGAAGCACCAGTTTGTTTAACAATATCCAATCGGGATTAAGAATAATAAACATACGAGGTACATCAAACTGGACAGAAAAAATAATGGTAATTAGCAATCAAACAACAACTGTACGTGCAAACGAAACTGGAACCATTGCACTTTACTCCGAAATAAATGGTAAACTATACGTGGATGATGTGTTTAACAGTAGTATAGTGAAAGGTTCAACGACGAACATTAATAATTTAAAAGCAGGTGTTCACAGTCTTAAAATTGAAGGCTCGCAATCCTGGTACGAAAAAGTAAATGTTTCTTCGGGGCAAACAACCAACATTACGGCAAGCCCCGAAATTTCAAATTATACTACACTGGTTGCTACCTCCTCCAATTCCAATTACACCGAGTCATCTTCGGGTGTTAACATCGACATGGTTTTTATAAAAGGCGGCACTTTTA
>CAZFPO010000118.1:0-9167 GCA_964521105.1 uncultured Lentimicrobiaceae bacterium
TTAAAGGATAAAGTTGCGAAAGAAACCTATGGTTTGTTGGATTCATTTAATAAATTTACGTTAAAAGCACCGATAATTGTTGCCATCGTTATAGAAAATCCTAATACTACTTCTCGCATGGGTACTTTAATCAAAAAAATCGAGTTCCCACTAATTGATATAGGTATTGCTGCAGAACATTTTTGTTTGCAAGCCACCGAACTCGGTTTAGGAACGTGTATGATTGGGTGGTTTAACGAAAAACCGATTAAAGAACTTTTGAACATCCCAAAACAACGTAAAATTGCTCTGATGATAAGTCTAGGTTTTCCTTATGAAGACAAATCTATCCCAAAAAAAAGGAAGGATTTAAGTTCTATTTGTTCGTTTAATAATTACGAATAATATTGTTATTTATGTAAATATACTTTTCCAACATATTCATACGGATTTCCATCGTTGTCCTTGCACGTAATTTTATAAACATAAACTCCTAAAACTGCATCCTTGTAGGAACCGGAGTTGTTCTTTGTGCCATTCCAACCTTCGGCTTGATTATTATTCCAAATTGTAGTATGAAAAATAACTTCACCCCATCTGTCGAAAATATATAGGTGAAAATTATTAGGGTCAACATTTACTCCTTTGGGCGTAAAAACATCATTTTTGCCATCGTTATTTGGTGTGAAAATGTTTGGTATAAAAATTACAAATGGATCTTGAATATTTATTAGTTTGGTAATTGTGTCAACGCAACCATTTACATCTGTAACAATAAGAGTAACTGGATAAGCCCCAACATCAGGGTATTGGTGGTTGACATTATTCCCTGATTCATTTGGTGAATCATCTCCATAATCCCATACCCAATCAACAATATTTCCTGTGGATGCATCATAAAAATAAACTGTTTCCTCAGATGAAGTAATTACCGTAGGGGTATAACCAAAATTAGCATCTGGTCCAGGTGTATTTCCAACGGGAATAGTAAAATCTATGGAGCATAGAGAATCAGAGACTACTACAGTATATATGCCTTCAGAAAGGTTGAAAATGGAATCGGATGTTTGTTGATTACTCCAAATAATTGTATAATTTGCGATACTATCCGAACTTATCCAAGCACAACCATTTCCTCTATTACAAATTTCGTTTAATGCATGTGGAGCAGCAATTATTCCCGGCGAACCTGAAATGTAAATGGGCAAGGTTTGAGTACAGCCATTCTCGTCTTTTACATGGATTGTGTATGAACCTTCTGATAAATAGTTGTAGATATTGCTGTTTTGATAAGGGGAAGAGTTAATAGCATAAGTATAAGGAGATACCCCTCCGGTAACATTTATCGTAACTGAACCATTATCAAGTTCACACGATGAATTTATTATATCTGTAACTATTGAAATGCTATCGGGTTGAGCTATGTTTATAAGAGTGTCTTTTTGACAATTTGTACTGTCATTAACAATAACGTGATATATGCCAGCTGTTAAACCATTAATTCCAACGTATGAAGGACTTCCATTTGCATTTTGTACTGAAGAAATTGTATCTCCATTTGAGTTAATTACAATATAGTCGTAAGGTGGAGTACCACCAATTGCAGATGTCATAATGGATCCTGTTGAATCGCCATGACAAGGTGGTGGCTGTACTCCAGATATTAGTACGGATATATCTGGACAATTGACACAGGGCGATAAAGAGGCAGCATTTGGAATCAAAATCGTGTTTGAGTTAGCATCATAAATTCGGATAGGATAGGAGGGTGGAGTAAGATTAGTTCCATTTCCTAAAAACGACCAACTGGTAACATTAACAGCACATCCAGGGGGAACAGTACAACCCATTATACAAGCATTACAGTTTTGTGTTGTGGTTTGTTTTTGCCAAACATAAGGTACTGTGCCGCCCGAAACAGTAACACTTCCATTGGTTTCGATACATGCAATTAGTGAAACGCAATCGTTTACCGTTACATATATTGAATCACTTCCGCAAGGTAAGGTGTAAACAATAGTATGAGTTCCAATTCCAGCCAATGAGGGATTGAAAATGGGAACATTAGGATTTGAAATTCCGGGTCCACTCCATGTTCCGCCAGGTGTTTCGGCTATTAAATTGGCACTCGTTACGTTTGAACAAAAGGGTCCAATGGGACAAATATTAGGATTGCAACAATATAACGACATGGGATTACAACTAGCTAACGAAATAGATTGTACGTAACCAGTGCGTGTAGAACTCGAAGATGTTCCAGTTGCTCCACATATTATTACATTTCCGTTCGTACTAACAGCAACATCAAAAACTTTATATGGTGTAATAACTGAAGTAATTTGATTTAAGTTGTCGTCATATTTTATTACTCCATTTCCCGAACCAACATATACAAATCCGCAAGAGTCGATGTCAATTCCACTATTCCCAACTTGATTTAACCCCATAGTAGATGTAGATATTCCACCGGTAATAGCTGCTGAAGTGATTATCGAACCATCAAAAAGCGAGCGTTTGTGAATGTTAGTTCCGTTTTGAGTATAAACAAAGTATCGATTTGCCCTAATCGACATGATGCCAGCATTACCATTGCTAGGGCGGTAGTTTTCACATTTATAGGACAAATTATAAGTGCTATTTTTTCTGAAAACAATTGGATTGTTATTTGGACATATTCCCGAAATGTTTTGATCGATACTCCCAATGGTATCTAGCGTCAAAAAATAGTATCTTGCATTCATGCTGGAAGTAATAGATCTAACTTCATTGATTTTTGGAGGAATTCCCATGGTATTTCCCCATCCAACTAAAACATTATTTGTAACACTGCCATTTGAAGTGTTAATGTCGAAAATTGCTCCTTGCAATACCGGAGGAATTCCAAATCCTGAACCAGTAGTACCGCCAACTACTAATTTAGTTTGGTCGCAATTAAAGGCAATATTCCAATATTCATCGCTTCCTCCAATATTTGAAGGACTGCTCCAAACAACAGTTCCATTAGTATTTACTTTTTTTAAATTAGCAACAGAACCGGATGTGATAAAACTATTTCCAGCCAAATCGGTTACAAAGGTTCCTAACCAGTAATTTGCAGTGTCCCAAGGAGTATTATAAGTCCATTGAATTACACCCGAAGGATTGTATTTTTGCAGTTTCATTGGCATGTCTCCACCAATTATATATACATTTCCTCCGGCATCGCGTTCACATTCCCATACTCCATTTGAATTTAGCAATGTTGGAGTTTGAATCCATGGGTCAATTACAATTTCCTTTTTTTTATCATATTGGTTAATTTCAAAACTTAAGTGGTTCCCTTTTAAAATAAATCTCGATTCAATAATCTCCGATTTATCCGTATAATAAGTAGTTGGAGCATGATCGGTGAATTTTCCAAATTTTGTTTGGATAACGTAATTACCTAAAGAATCCAATCTCCCAGGGCGTGAATATTGAATTTTAATATCATAAGGATTGGCATTTGGATGAATTAAAATGTTGTACTTTAATCCTACTTCGGGGTGTAATGTAAACTCAAAATCGATATTTGGATAAATGTTTTTATAGGTGATTTTTTTATACGCTTTTATGAAATTTATGGAATTATATTTTCCCGCTTTTAAAACTTCGTAGCTATGATAATCATTGGTTTGCTCGCTCGCATTTATTTTTTTAGAGGGATTTGAATTTATCCATTTTAATCTTACTTCGGTGGTATCCCAATTCATTTTTCTTTTTTCGGCTTCGTGTTCTAACCAGCCTTCGGGGGTGTTAAACCGATGAATTCTTTTTTCAATCTTTTGCTTTTCAGTTAATGTATCTGGTCTATTCCATCGTTTTAAAAAACTAAAAATTACGGCATCTTTAGTAAAATATATCATAGTGCTTCCGTTGTCGTAGGCATATAATACTTCTTCGCCTGTTTGCAATACAAATTGACCTTTGTTTTCGATAAACGATTTTGGAGATTCCCAGTTAATTGACCATGAGTTTGAAGTACCGTTTTGAGAAAAAACAATTTCAATTTCTAGTAAAAATATTAGAAATGCTATAAAAAAGAGAATATATTTTTTTCTCATTTGAAAATAGCTTCAATTATAAATTAATACTTTAATTTTACCTCAATGAATATTTGTCAAATGTATAAAACATCTACTAATTAAACAAATTTTTCAACTTTTTTTTTAATTTGGAAAAATAAATTGTAATATTGTATTCTTTTTGTTTATTACAAAAGCAATTATCATATAATGTTAGTTTAATGAAGATAGAATTTGAGAAGAAGTGTATTTATAATAAATTGTTGTTTTTATTAATTTTTTTTCTGCCTTTCTCTGATAAACTTAACCTAATTGATTTTGGCTTTGTTCATGTTTTTGCATTTAGAGTGGTTTTAGTTTTAAGTTTTATCTATTTATTAATTAATAAAAAAATAAAACTTATTTGGATTTACCAAGCTAAATGGCTATTGTTATTTGTTTCATTTCTAATATTATATGGGTCAATTTCCGTATTATTTGTCGAATCAAAAGAATTAGCTATTAAGCAACTTTTTTATTTAATTTCTGCAGCAATTACAATTGTAGTATTATATTCACTTTTAAAAATCACAAAAAAACCAATCAAAATATTTAGTGAAGCTTGGCTTTTCTCGTTTATCATCATGGCATTTTTTGGATTTCTTGAAATAATCACAAATGCTCATTTTCTATCAGGTTATACTACTCATTTAGAAAGCTTTGATTTCATTCGTCCATCGTTTAATGCACCTTTAGTAAGTTACACAAATCCTAATGATTTTTCAATTTTTTTATGCTTTAGTATTGTTATTTTTATAAATTATTATTTGGAGTATAAAAAAAACGTTGCTATTATTGCAATAATAGTTGCTTATTTATTATTGTATAATACGTTGTCAAGATATGGTTTAACTGCTATATACTTATTGCTTTTCTTCTTTATAATTTTAACATCTTATCGAACTCACTGGAGCTGGTTTAAAAAGTATAATTGGAAAATATTAGGTTACACAGCCAGTTTTCTGTTCATTATTTCTTACATCATTATTACTAATCCTATCGGAAAGCCAATTGAAGAAAATGGAAAAGTGAAAATTGTTGATGTTCCCTTAACTTGGAATGGATTTGATTTTTTGTTTTCTACTTCAACGCTGCCAAAAGATTCTACTGGTTCAGTTTCTGTTAGAAAAAATTTGATACTTAATGGCTTGCAATTTACAATACAATCAAAAGGAATGGGCATTGGTGCCGGACAGTTTGAATACCAAATGGAAAATGATAAAAATGTGTTATTTACTAATCACGTTAACAGTCCGCATCATTTTGTAATTGAGATTTTATCTCAATATGGATTAATTGCGTTCGTGTTATTAATGTTGATATTTTTATCAATCTTAATTACTATGATAAAATTGGTTAAAACTCGTCATCAGTTAGCCATATCCAATAATTTTATAATGTTAGCTTCATTAATTATAGTTTATTCTTTAACTTCAAACAGTGCTAGTTCATACATACCACATTCATTAAATTGGGTGATTTTAACCTTAATAATGTATGTTTTTAACGAAATAAAGGAAGTTAATTTAATAAAAGAATGATAAAAATTTGCCATCTCACTTCTGCCCATCCATGGGATGATATTCGGATATTCCGCAAAGAGTGCGTTTCGCTGGCAAAAAGCGACTTTATTGTTTCTTTAATTGCATTTGATGCTCCTAACGAAATTAGAGAGGGAGTAAATGTTATTTCAGCAGGGAAAAAACCAGTCAGTCGTAAAGATAGATTTATTCATGGTGCAAAAATCATTTACCGCAAAGCTATTGAATTAAATGCCGATATTTACCATTTACACGACCCTGAGTTGTTATCCATTTCCGAAAAACTAAAAAAACTAGGAAAGATTGTAATTTACGATGCTCACGAAGATTTACCACTTCAGCTAATGAGCAAGCATTGGATACCGAAGGTTTTCAGAAACTTTATATCTTGGTTTACCACAAGGTGGTTAAAGTGGAAATTAAAATCCTTAAATGGATTAGTGGCTGCTACGCCAATTATTTCACAAAAATTAGACAAAATAAACCACAATACAGTAAATATTTGTAACTATCCATTGATTAGCGAATTAGAGTTTGTTGACGAGTTTGCTGAAAAACAAAATAAAGTTTGTTACATTGGTGGTTTGTTTTTAAGTAGAGGTATTTATGAAATGTTAGATGGTGTCGAAAACATAGATGTTGAATTGCATTTAGCTGGTAATTTTTCACCCGAATCATTAAAACAAGAAGTTATGCTTCATAAAGCGTGGCATAAAGTTACTTTTCATGGGTTTTTGAATAGAAAAGAGGTGTATCAACTAATGTCAACTTCAATTGCTGGTTTAGTTTTACTATTGCCATTGCAAAGTTATAAAGACTCGCTACCCATAAAACTTTTTGAATATATGTCGGCAGGATTGCCTGTAATATGTTCGAATTTCGATTTGTGGAAAGAAATTGTGGAGGATGCTAAATGTGGACTTTGTGTTGACCCATCAAATGCTTCGGAAGTAACAGAAGCTATTAGCTATTTGAAAAATAATCACGAAATGGCTATTGAAATGGGCGAAAATGGCAAAAAAGCGGTGCTTTCAAAATATAATTGGACATTAGAAGAAAATAAACTAATTTTATTTTATCAAAAATTAGTGAATGTAAATTAATGGAAGAAATATCAAAAAATAGAAGTTTTTCAATTATCATACCTTGCCGTAATGAGGAACTATATATTGCGAATTGTATTCAATCAATTTTGGATAACAATTACAATGATGGACTTGAAATTATAATTTGCGATGGTTGTAGTACAGATAATACGGTCAAAATAATTAATGAAATTCAAAATATAAACTCTAACGTTCGTTTAATTATCAACGAAAAGCAAACTACACAATTTGCTCTAAATCTTGGGATTGAAAATTCAAAAGGTAATTATGTCATGATTCTTGGAGCTCATTCAATGATTAGTTCTACCTATTTATCACAAATTGTGAATGTATTCGACCAAAATCCAGAGCTTGCCTGCGTTGGTGGTTTGCTTGAAAATTATTACGAAAATAGTGTTTCAGAAGCCATTGGTAAGGCAATGTCGTCCGTTTTCGGAGTGGGTAATGCGCATTTTAGAACGGGTACAAAAGCGGGCTTAGTCGATACCGTTGCTTTTGGAACATATAAAAGAGAAGTGTTTGATGAAATTGGGCTTTTTGATATCGATTTAGCTAGAAATCAAGATGATGAGTTTAATTACCGAATGTATTCAAATGGCTTAAAAATGTATCTTGAACCAAATATCACTGCCAAATACTTCGTTCGTGCATCTTTTAAAAAATTATTTAAGCAATATTTTCAATATGGATTTTGGAAAGTTTTTGTAAATCAAAAACATAAAACAATTACCACTATACGGCAATTAATACCTTTGTTTTTTGTTCTTTTTTTGATTTTATCTTCAGTTATTGCTATTATTTCACCAATTTCATTATTCGTAATTTTGCCTATTTTAGGTTTGTATCTTTTGGGTTCTATTTTTTTTGCGTATAAACAATCTTCAAAATTTAAAGAGGTTTTATTAATTTGTTTTAGTTTTTTAATTTTACATTTGAGTTACGGATATGGTTATCTTTGGGGAATAATTTGGTTTATAATTTTTCAAAAAAAAATTAAAGATAAACATCAAAAAATTACAAGGTAAAGAATGACAAAAAAAAATAATAAATTAAAATTAATTATTTATGCTGAGCAATATATGTTATTGCTCATTGCTTTTTGTTTGCCCTTATACAAGCCTTTCACTCCTTATTTAATTGCTATTTGGGGCTTATTAGCAATATCAGTCTCACTTATAAATAGGTGCGAAAAGTTACAATATATATATTCAGCTAAAAAAGTTGCTATACTTTTTTTTGTTTTACCATTCTATTTTATATTACATTTTGTAGGATTATTATATTCAGACAATCTTCATTTTGGTTGGTTTGATATTGAAGTGAAATTGTCGATGTTGATTTTTCCCATACTTTTATATTTTACTCGAAAACGTTTTTTAAACCAACATTTTTTTAAAAACCTTTTAACATCATTTCTTTTTGGTTGTCTTTTTACCATTTTAATAAACCTTTTCTGGTCATTAATTGAATTTAAATCGGGTAAAGGCTTTGAAGTATTCTATTATATTTCCGTTTCGCGTTTCTTTCATCCTTCATACATCTCGTTATATTTATGTTTCGCTTTGTATATATTACTACAACGAATAGTAAATTATTCAGAAAATCGTAAGTTATTTAAAATGTTGTGGCATCTGTTTTTTGCAATCTTACTATTATTTTATGTTTTTTTACTTTCATCGAAAGCCGGAATTTTAGGCTCTTTAATTGTAATAATTGTTTTTTTTGGAATGTATTTTTGGAAAAAATATACGCCTTTGGTTTCATTTGGCTTGTTAGGGATTATTTTATTATTATTTTTCTCGTCAATTTTTTTTATTCCCAATGTACGTATGCGTTTCGAGAGTATGGCTTTAGCTGTTTTTAATCCTCCAAATAATTCGGAGAATGTTTCCGATGGTACAACTAGTCGTTTAAATGTTTGGGAATCATCTTTTAATTTGGCAATAAATAATTTGCCATTTGGAGTTGGAACTGGCGATGTTAAAACAGAATTAATAAAGGAATATCGAGCAAATGGTATGGAATACAGTGCCGATAGGCAGTTAAATGCTCATTGTCAATATTTGCAATCATTTGTTGCAGTTGGGATTTTAGGATTATTATCACTAATAGCAATGTTTTTATTACCAGTCTGGTTTTTTAATAAAAGAATTGACTCATTGTTATTCATTTTAATTTTGCTGTTTGGATTTAATATTTTATTTGAATCTATGTTTGAAGTACAAGCAGGAGTAGTTTTCTTTTCTTTTTTCTATCCAATTTTACTATTAAAAACGATTTTTAAATAGTTTTTAACCCGATTTTTATTGATTATCTAGCGAATTTCATTCGTGATATTATTTATTTTAACTGGTAATCAGTAATTTACGAAAAACGCTAAAAAAAAGTTTAAAAAAGTGTTGTGGATAATAAAAAGTTATTACCTTTGCAGTCCCAAAAGAGGGAAACTGAAAATGGGG
>CAZFPO010000119.1:0-9041 GCA_964521105.1 uncultured Lentimicrobiaceae bacterium
AATGAGTTGAATCGTTGCAAATCTTAAAAAGTGCTTTAGCATTGTTTCGGTGCTAGCCGAAACCGACTTTTATTAGATTTGTAGATGAAAACTTATTGCGGGGGGATAGCGATATTTTTTTCTTGATTTTTTTGCAACTTTTTATTCGTGGAATATTTGTTTATAATAAGGTACTCATGCTTTCTCCGCCTGCTGGCGGATCAGGTGTATCAAGACAAAAAGTGGTAAGAAAATAAATTAAAATCATCAATGTTGTTAAAATTTTGAATTTTTGCAATAGGCTGTAAATGAGATTGATGCTTAATTCTGTCATTGGTATCCGTAGGCTGACGGAGAAGAGTTTTAACCGCCAAAGGAGGTCAAAATTTTTTATCGAACTACAATAAATAAAAATGAAAAATCCGAGAAATCTTATTCGGAATAATTTATATCATGCAATAAAAAAAAATATAGTAAAATACTTGACATTTGATTGATTTATGTTTATATTTGACGTGTTAAAATGATTAACGTGATTTTAAATGCATTTATGTAGCTGATTAACTGCGTTTTGTGATTTAATTTTGAAGCATGTAATTATAAAAATCAAGGATATGAAAAAGTTTACATTTTTATTCGTGCTGTTTTTTTGTGCAAAAATGGCGTTTGGGCAGTGGGAGAGCATTGACCAAATAAATTCAAGCAACGCTCAAACCATTTTTAAAACAAACCAAAGCTTATTCTTAATTTCAGACAGATGGCGAGCTTTATACAAAAGTATTGACAATGGATTGACATGGGAAAAAAAGCTAATATTTCCGACACTTAATAATATATATGACGGTATCGGATTTGTGAATATCATTACCAAAGGAGATACAATACTACTATGCTCATTCAATTCTATCTACCGTTCATTCAATGATGGTAATAGTTGGAGTCAAACTCCAACACCAAGCATGTCAACCAATTGCTTTCTTTTAAACGACACAATGTATAGTTATGATAATTTTAATTGGGGTTGTATTTATAAATCGAACAATTTCGGACAAACATGGGTGCAGGATTGTAGCTCAGCTATAAGCAATTTAAATATTGCTTCAATTATTAATATAGATAGCAATGTGTATGGTATAGCATTATTGGATACCATCATTCAACTTGTGAAAATTAATAATGTAGAAAGTTTTGAAATCCTTGATACTGTGCCATATAGCATTTTAGGGTTTTATGCAACTAACCAGAAAATTGCATATTGTAACTATAATTATCATGATACAACTGCATTTATATCGATTTCAAATAATCAAGGATTAACATGGAATACTATTAATATACCCTATTGCCCTTATTCATTGACTGTTAAAGGGGATTCAATATTTGTTATTTATGCAGATAGTGTTGTGTATTCTGCCAATGACGGATTATCATGGTCAAAAGTAACAGGGATTAAACAATATAAGTATTTCGAAAAATATGATTACATAAATGGAATTGAATATATATATTCTTCAATGGGAACGTTAAATCGAAGAACAATATTCTCAGAATGGGAGTCGATAAACGTTAACTTCCCCTCAATTTTTCCTTGGTGGCTTAAAGTAAAGAATAATCATCTTTTTTATAGCGAAAGTGTTGGTTATATTAGAAAACCCATTGGAAATTCTAACGATAAACTCTTAAGAGTTTATGAAGATAGTACGGTTTTTATTGATTTTATAAAAATATTGGGGAATAATATGTACAGTTTAAACCCAAACATTGGTTTATTGCGTTCGGAAAACAATGGCGATAGCTGGTCATTAATTGATTTGGGTATTCCAGATTTAAATCTCAGTGGGTATAGCAGATATAACATGACAGAAAGAAACGATACACTTTATTTGATTATAAGTGAATATAGAGAAGCATACTATATCCTCATGAGTGTAGATGATGGAATAAATTGGACAACCATCTTTT
Organism: uncultured Lentimicrobiaceae bacterium; assembly: GCA_964521105.1. Classification (GTDB taxonomy): domain Bacteria; phylum Bacteroidota; class Bacteroidia; order Bacteroidales; family WCHB1-69; genus JAQUGA01. Next base: position 1,942 of record CAZFPO010000119.1, read on the forward strand.
CGGAAACAAATTTGAATTCTTGGATGACAACTTTAGATTATTGTACTTTTTTCAAAAGAGATAATTATTTGTTTGTTGGGTTTGCCGATCAAACGCCAGGTAATTATAGAAGATATAATATTGAAAATGGTGTCATTTCAAATTATATGAATCTTATTTCTCCAACCTCATTTATTCATTGTATTGGTGATTTGATTATTTCAAATGATTACAAGTCTTGTGACTTCGGCAACACTTGGATTTCCTGTGGCAATGGACTTCCTCAAGGTCTTTATCCTATTGAATATGAATTTTTTGGCAATGATTCAATCTTGTTTTGTTTTATGCAACCTGCGAATGATCTTTTTGCTTCATTAAATCAGGGTGATTCATGGTTCTCCATAAAAGATAATATTCAAAGTAAATATATTCAAGCGGCAGATTTATACAACGACACCCTTTTTGTTATAGCAAGCTACGATAGTGTATATGCTCGCTCTATTAATGACATAGCAGCAATATGTGTTAGTGGAAAAGTGTTCAACGATAATAACGGGAATAATGAATTCGACGCTTATGTTGATGAACCCACATCTGGAATAAAAGTGTATTCTAGTTCGAGTAATTACACCACAAATCTATATGGCGACTATTTCTTGTTTTTATCAGAATACTCGAATGTTGATACGATTAGAATTCTGAATTCGCTTCTATATAGCACGGTTACTCCTGAATATTATATTGTAAATCAGGCAGACACCTCTAAGAATTTTGCCATAACCAGAATTCCGGGTATTAACGATTTAAGAGTTGATATAACTTCTTTTATGTACCCAATTCCTGGATTTGGCTATTCTTTGAATATTACTTGTAAAAATGAAGGAACAACATCTTTAGATGCCAATGTATCGTTGAATGTTGATGATTTATTTACTTTTCAAAATTCAAGTGAAGCACCAACAAATATTTTGGGAAATGTTGTAAATTGGTCTATACCTGATTTTCAGCCTTTACAAAGTAAATCATTCACTGTTAATTTACTGCTCACAAATACGAATGTGTTAGGTGAGCAAATTTCCATAGTCGCCAACATTTCCCCCATCCTAGGCGATACCACCATGGAAAACAATACTGACTCCATTTCGGATATCGTGGTTGGTTCATACGACCCCAACGACAAAACAGTAAACCGTGCCATGTATTTGTCGCCACAGCAGGTTTTGAATAAATCGGAAATGATTTACACCGTTCGTTTTCAAAACACAGGAACATGGTATGCCGAAAATGTGAGCATTCTCGACACACTACACCGCAATTTAGATTTAAACACCTTCCGAGTGATTTCGGCAAGTCACGATTACAATTTCGATTTTTCGGGCAATGGAATCGTACGTTTTAACTTCCCGAACATCAATCTTCCCGACAGCAATATGAACGAAGCCGCCAGTCATGGTTTTATCAAATATGCTGTAAAACTCCAAAACTCAATTCCATTAAACGACAGCATTACAAACACCGCACACATCTTTTTCGATTTTAACGAAGCCATCGTTACAAACACTACACTCAATATTGTTAAAATTGATGCTGCCATAAACGAATCACCCGACGAGTTCAATCTAAATGTTTATCCCAACCCCGCTAAAACTGTCTTAAACATTCGTTTTGAAAAATCTTCATCGTATAATCTCACACTTTTCAGCCTCGATGGTCGCATGGTAATGAATGAAAAATCAAATTCCGAACATCATATTTTAAATATCGCTTCGCTAGATAAAGGGATTTATTTATTGAAAGTGTCGGATAATAACCGAAGTAAAATAGTTAAAGTGGTAATTCAATAAAATCAAGAATATGAAAAAGTTTACATTTTTATTCGTGCTGTTTTTTTGTGCAAAAATGGCGTTTGGGCAGTGGGAAACGGTCTATTTCCCAACAATTGGTGTGCAATTACCTAATTTAAATGCCGTGGAATTTTATAATTTTAATCGAGGAATTGCTGTAGGTTATGAAAACGATCAAGTAATAGCATGTATAATTAGAACATCTGATAATGGAAATAATTGGGATACATCATACGTCTGGACACAAAATTCAGCCTATGTTGATGTCAGTTTTTTTGATTTAAATAAAATTATTGCTGTGGGTCAAATGTATTCGGGAACAAATAGAGGTATCATAACTCAAAGTAATGATTTTGGAGATAATTGGACGTCCACCGAAACCGTTGTGAAATTAAATGCTGTTTGTGTCGTAAATTCCGAATTGGCATACATTTCAGGAAGTCAAGGAATGATTTATAAAACCATAAACGCGGGATTATCTTGGGACTCAATTAATACTGGTTATGCAAGTGATTTAATGTCAATTTATTTTATAAACGATACCATCGGTTTTGCGTGTAGCTCTAATATTATCATAAAAACCATAGATGGAGGTTCTAATTGGAATGCAACGAATATTAATGCTGGTTTTCTTGATAAAGTTTTTTTTTCAAATGATAGTGTTGGTTACTGTAAAACTAGAGGTGGTGCTAATGTTGGTAGTGTTGAAGTTTATAAAACAATTGATCAAGGTGGTAATTGGAATTTGATATCCTCAATATCAACAGGGATGTTGCATTTGTCAATGTTTTTTCCAGATATAAATACTGGATATATCGTTGGTCAATTTTCGGTATTAAAAACAATAGATGGTGCTTTAGGTTGGTCAAATGAGCAGGCTGAATCACCAGGATGGGATAATTTTTTTGATGATGTAATGGATGTTTTCTTTTTAAATAAAGATACTGGTTTTATTGTAGGATATGGGCAGTTTTACAGGACTGTAACTGGTGGATATAACCCAACTTTAGCAATGGATGACTCTCCAAATGAACTTAATTTGTCCGTTTATCCAAATCCGGCCAATACCGTTTTAAACGTTCGTTTTGAAAAATCTTTATCTTATAATCTCACACTTTTCAGCCTCGATGGTCGCATGGTAATGAATGAAAAATCAAATTCCGAACATCATGTTTTAAACATCGCTTCACTAGATAAAGGGATTTATTTGCTTAAAGTTTCGGATAATAATAGGAGTAAGATAGTGAAGGTGGTTATTCAATAATGTGGTATTTTTGTTTGATAAATAAGTGATTTGAAATGAAATATCAAAAGATAAAAACCTTAATAAAAAGAACACTAGGGTTGTTGCTATTGTTTTTACCAAGTACAATATTCTGCCAAAATGATTTAACCATTGGCGAAGTCTTTAATTACGAAATTGGAGATGAATTTCAAAGTATTAGTTACCATTATCCGAACCCACAGTCTTTAAGAAGATTTGCTGTTATGGATAAATATTTCACTAATTCGGGTAAAACGGTGAATTATAAGCGAGAGTATAGTAATTGGAATTTAGTACTTGTTACTGTGCCATTTTATCACATGGAATATCGATTTCAATATTTCGAAGAAGTTCGTTCATATTCAAATTTAGATTCAAATATTCGGAAATATAGTGGTTATTATGATGATCAAAACGATTCTATCGGAAATTACTATAGTGATACCATATATTTTTCAAATGAACTTTGTTCGGGAAATGTATTTAAGTATCATGCTTGTCTCGCTTGTAACTTCGAAGGTACTTCTTATGAAGGTATTTATAGAGAGGGCTTGGGCGAAATATATTATAAAACAGCAGCCTATGCTGACCAAGAACTACAAGTGTATACACTGATTTATTTTAAAAAAGGAGCATTTAGTTGCGGGACTCCGAGTATGATTTTTGAAGGTGTAAATGATTTTGGTGATGCGAATATTCAATTAAATGTTAGCCCAAACCCAACCTCCGATTATTTAAATATTGATTTTCAAAATTCAGAACCCTGCGAAATTTTATTGTTGAGTATGGATGGAAGAACAATCAAGCAAGAAAAATCAAATTCATTACATTATAAAATGGATGTTTCTGCTCTGGAAAAAGGCGTTTATTTACTCAAGGTTTCGGACGAAAATAGAAGTAAAATTATGAAAGTTGTTATACAGTAAGGAAATTGATTATGAAAATGATAAAGATGTTTTTTTTATTGTTTTTTTTAATTAATACTTCTTTTTTGTTTTCTCAAACAAATTCAAATAAGATAAGCACTGAGGATAAAATACTGGGACTCTCAATTATTTGGAAAGAAGTATCATATAATTTTGCTTACTTTGAGAGACTTCCTGATCTAAAATGGGACGAAGAGTATGGAAAATACATCTCGAAAATTTTAAATACAAAGAGTGATTTAGAATATTATTTAGTTCTTCAAGATTTTTTGAATCTACTAAAAGAAAGACATACTAAAATAATAATACCCGATTATTTAAAACGAGAATATTATTCTAGAATTAAAAAACAATGGTTCATATTCGAATGGATAAATGATGTTATTTTTGTGACGCATACTCGAAAATTAATTGAAAATTATTTACCTCTTGGCAGTAAAATCCTTGAAATTAATGGTGTCAAAACTGAAATATTTTTCAATGAAGTCTTAAAAAACAAGGGCAATACAACATTTGAACACACAAGAAAAAGGGTATTAAGAAACGAATTAATGTTTGAATTTGAAAATTATCCCAAATTTATCAAACACATTACTCCTAATGGACATGAACAATCGTTGAGATTTGACACTATAGTTATTGAAAATGACGAATGGATAGGATTTACGGAGTATGACATGAAGCGAGAGATGAACCATTTTCCTTCATTTTCATGGACAGAGGATTCTATCGCTTTTTTGGACATGGCTGGTGATATGAATGATGATTTATTGCTCTTTTTTGATTCAATTTATCCAGCAATTACAAAAGCAAAAGGTCTTATTGTTGATGTAAGATATAGTCAGGGAGGTTCAAGTGTAGGAGATTACATTATAAGTCATTTCACAGAACTAGACACCATTAAACAATTTTACTATACACGTACCAATAATGCATATTACAGAGCATTTGGAGCATATTCCGACTCTACATTAATAAGTTTCATTGGTGGCAATATTCGATACAATCAGTTTGCTGACTATCATAAAAACAGAAGTTTTGTGATTGACACTTCAATTTATATCAACACAGTCTTAAAAACGAAACGAGTTAATTTGCCAATAGTTTTTTTGATTGACAATTTTGTCGGTTCTGCTACTGAAGATTTTTTAATATCCCTAAAAACTGCTGGATTAGGCACATTTGTGGGTGAGCCTACGGCTGGTAGTTGTACACAACCATTAATTGTAAAACTGCCCGGTAATGGATTTGCTTTAATAGCCACACAGAAAACAATGTTAAATGAAAACGAAGTTTTTACGTACATAAAACCTGATGTTGAAGTTAAAAGAACCTTGGAAGAGATTTTGTCTGGAAAAGATAAAATATTTGAAGTTGGATTAGAGGTTTTAAGAAAAATTATCAGTAAAAAATAAATCAAAACATGAAAAAAGCACAACTATTGCTAATCGTATTTATTTTTGTTACACTTAGTGCAAAAACACAAAACAATCAAATTTCTACTGAAAAAAAGTTATTCACATGTTCAAAAATTTGGCATGAAGTTAAAGTAAACTTTCCTTATTTTGATAGATTTCATGATAATTATTGGGATTCATTATATGTATCAATTATTCCTAGTGTAATAGTATCTAAAGATGATTTTGAGTTTTATGATATAATAGACGATTTTGTAAATAGTTTATTTGATGCTCACACATTAATGACTTTTAACAGTGATTATTATCGATATAAAGAACAAGGGATTGATAGACCTGATATATACGTAAATTGGCTAAATGATGGTTATTACGTGATTGTTGTTTCAGATACTTTATATCCGAAAATCCCCCTTGGATCTAAAATACTTTCTATTGATAATATTGAAGTAGAAAGATATGCTAAAATGAATTTTTTAAAAATTGTTCATTCAAAGCATGAGCATGTAGTACGTTTTTTTTCTGGATGGTTTTTGTTTAATGGGAAAAAGGGAAGTAAAATTAATATCAAATATCAAAATCCAGATGGTGGAATTTTTGAAATCGAAATAAACAGAGAGCGAACAAAAGGAAGTTCAAAAAAATTTTTGAATCAAACTTCTTTTCTACTCGAAGTTAATAGGGAAAATTTCATTTTCAACGTTGATAGTAATAATATTTGCTATGTGAATCTGCCAGGTGCAATATCGTTAAGTACTATCGATTTTTTTGAGTCAAAAATTGATTCAATTAGAAGTTGTAAGGGATTAATAATTGATGTAAGAAGTTCTAGTGGTGGTTCTTCTTATGGTGAAGAAATCATAAAGTGGATATCGAGAAAGCAAGAATTTCAAAGTTTTGCCACTTTATTTAGGGTTGATAATTCATATTATAAAGCACTAGGGGGTTATACTGACACCAATATTATTAAAATTGTTGGAGGAATACCTCGTCACTTTGAATATCAAAATTACTACAAAAATATTGCATTTGATACATTGTTTTATATGAAAAAACGTCAAGAAAAATTCATTACTATCCCTGTTGCCGTTTTAGTTAATCCATCTGTAAGTTCAGCAACTGAGACTTTTTTATTGAGTTTTAAAAATGCCAATGCAGGAATAGTTATCGGACAACCAACTATGGGTAGTTGCACACAACCATTAATTGTGCCTATTGAAAATGTTGGATTTTTAAAGATAGCAACGCAAAAGCCAATTTATCCTGATGGAACATTTTTTAATTATATTATTCCTGATATAATAATAAATCCAACAATTACAGGATATATACAAGGGAAAGATGAAATTTTAGAAGCTGCATATAAATATTTAAAAACTCATTAAGCAAACCTTAAAACCATGATAAAAATCAACCTAAAAGTGCTCATTTTCAAATATTCACTTTGTGAAAAGTCTTTTTGCTTTGTTTTGCATAATAAGATGAATTCGAATTCATGAGAATTTTAATATTTGATTAAATACATGTATTGATTTTGACGCAAAATCCTAAGAAAATCCTATATTTGTGTGGTTTTTATTGTCAATCACTTACAAATCGAGTATGAGAATCAGATTTTTCCTGACTTCGACACTTTTTTTTAGTTATTTTGCAATCACCTCATAGTCAA
>CAZFPO010000120.1:0-8854 GCA_964521105.1 uncultured Lentimicrobiaceae bacterium
TTTTTGTCATTGTTGTTGTGTATGTTTGCCACTGACTTCCATCCCAAAAATGAGTACCAGCAATCAGAGTAACATCATAAGTCCCTGCATTTGTATATGAATGTATCGGATTTTGCAATGTACTTATTCCACCATCACCAAAATCCCACCTAAAATAATTAAAATCATAATCGGTATTTTCACAAAATTGAATATTCCCAAACTGAGCATCTTGATTTATACAAATTGGATTAGGAACATCAAAATCAGTAAATAATTTTACAGGGATTGAAATTGTGCTGTTTTTAGCACCACACATATTTTCGGCATGGTAAGAAAAATCTATATGATTAAATGACGCAAAGTAACAATTTGGTTGCCCCCAAGCAGGTATACCACTACTACTATATGTCCAAGAAGTGGCATACTGAGATGTTGCAGACGGTTGACAAATAATTTCATTATCACAAACGTAATCGGGCGTATTTTCGATTGTAATATTTCCCGGAACACCTAAGACTACAAATGTGCCAAATAATCGAGTTAATATATTGTTTCCAAAATAACGAGTAAATTGATAATGATATTCACCAGGTGTTGTGAATGTTTTAGTAAAGTTTAAACATTGAATATAGGGTGCACCGCAATTATATGATTGATATATAATACTACTATTTGCAAATTGGAATTCATATCTATATTGACTCAAATCTTCATCGTTCGCGAAAATAAAATGATATGGACTTAGTGCACATAAAGTTACATCATCAACAAAACCTCCACATGGTGGAGGATAACCACAGCCAAAATCATATTGAACATAATAGGTAGAATTTACACCTTCAATAATCATAGTAGGATCTTCAGCTTTATCAAATAACATAAATGAATTCACTAAAGTGTTTGTATTTCTAATAATTTTAATAAAATATGAAGTGTCTTTGGCAAAAGTTAAATTTGAAAAATCAGTTCTTTCTTCAATAAAAGCCAAATTATTACAAATCCCTTCATATATCATAAACGACTGTGCACCAACAACCTCATTCGTATCCAAAGCTCCTAATATTAAATTTACAGTATCACCATTACCATTAAATTTTACCCAAAAAACGGTATCATTCAAGTTAATATAATTTGCACTATCACTATAAACTTGCAAAGCAGTTGAACAAGAACTTTGTCCAATTGCTGTTGTTTTTAAAAACATAAAAAACATTAAAAAAACAAGTAACGTCTTAAAACTGGCTTTGCCGTATGTGTGTGTGTGTGTGTGTGTTGGTTGTCGAGCGTAGTCGAAACACACCACCAACTTTACTTTTGAATTGGTTCAAGTTCATCATAACTAAAAAAATTTGGTTTAAATAATGCTTACAAATATACAACAAAATTAAACCTTTGTCAATAGTTAGATGTAATTTTATTGTTACTTGAAAGTTAATTATTTGCACTATTTCTATTTTGTAAAATATTTTATTAATACAAACAGAAAGTCAAATATTGTTCAAACCCAAAATCAGCGAAAGAATCGCAAAAACGATTATATATTTTTAAATTAAGTAGTTCGATTTTTTCATCTATCCAATTTATTAATTTGGGTTAAGCATAACTTGAAATATCATAAAAAAATTAGAAGCAAAAATCAACTAACGATAAAGTTTTGAAAAAAACAGTACTTTTGGGAATTAAAAATTAACGAAATGAAAAAAGTCTTGCTTTTATTAAGCATTATTCTTTTTGGATTATCATCATCTATGCTATTTGCCCAATCGGCGAATACTCCGTTTCGCTTTGAAATGGAAGCCGAAGAAGGCGTTTATCCGTATGAAGTAATTTCGTTAGGTAAAAATGGTTTTTTAGTATATTACGAATCCGAAATAATTTCGCGAAGTACGGCACACTGGTCATTTATAAAATTTGATACATATTTTAAAAAAATCTGGAAAAAAGACGCGGTATTATATCGCGATTTAGAGCCCGTTAAACAATATTCCGACTCTTCGAATGTAGGTATACTTTTTAACTATCAAGGAAAGAAAAAACCCGAATATATCAACCAATTAGTATGCATAAATTTAATGGACACTTCTGTTTTCACTTTTACTATACCTATATCCGAAATTTCTTTACCAAATCAGCTAATTGTTACAAACAAATACTGCTATTTGTCTATACTTTATAAAGACAATGAAATTCTGTATCAGTTAAATCGCGAAAATCAGAAATTCACTAAACTAAGTTCCTCCGAAACCAAAGAACAAACTATAGGTTTTTTACAAAAACACGCCACATTGCCCGAAGGAGTAGTTTGTGGAATAATTAACAACATATCCCGAAAAAGCAATCAAATCGATATTATTTCCTACGATTCTTCGGGTTTAATTATGAATCAATATGTGATACCGGCTCAATCGAACTATTTTTATAATACGTGTGAATATATTGAAACAGGTAAAGACAGCGTTTTAATAATTGGAAATTACCTGAATTCATCCGAACGTCCAAACATAATTGGAGGCAGTGAAGATAAAAACACGGGTATTTATGTAGCCGTAGTTCGAGGTAAAGTGGTTGAGAAAATTAAATTTTATAATTTTTCACGCTTTGAAAATATCTACAAATACTTAACTGATAAAGACTTACAACGAATTCGTAAAAAAATTGGCGAAGACGATGACACTCAACCGGGTTACTCTTTAAATTTAAGTTTACTTACGCAAACGCCCAAACTTCATGACTCCGTTATTATTGTTATGAACGAAGCTTATTATGCCGAATATCGAACTGAAGAAAATCTATCGTACGATTATTACGGTAGACCTTTCCCTACAAATCGAACGGTTTTTGATGGCTATCGTTATACGAATGGAATTGTTTGTGGAATTTCGAAAAATGGTGATTTGCTTTGGGACAATAATTTTGCGTTAAATAACATTTTAACCTATCAATTAAAACCTCGAATTTCGTATTTTATCGATTCAAACGACCTTGTAATGGCGTATAATCATAATGGCGAAATAGTGAGCATGATAATTCAAGGAAATAAAATTACCCAAGCTGCCGAATATTCGAAGGTTGAAACCTTATCCCCTTCCGATTTCGTACTTGAAAATGAAAAATCGGATATAATTTATTGGTATCAAAATTATTTTCTTTCATACGGTTATCAGACCATTCGTAACACTCAAAAACGAGGAAGAAGTAGAGTAAATGTTTTTTACTTAACAAAAATGGTTTACGAATACCAATAATATCAAACTCACTTTTTATAATGGAATCTCAACAGTCGTTCTCAAACCTTTGGAATGTAATTATTAATCCTACCACCTTAAAAGGAGCAAGCATAAAAAGCTGGAAAAAAATTGCTACTTCGCTGATATATGAAGGATGCGAATTTATTGAATGGACCACTAAAGAAAAAAATAATGCCACTCGAATAACTGAAAAATTGTTACACGATGGAGTACGACAAATAATGATTGTGGGTGGCGATGGAACATTAAACGAAGTGGTTAATGGAGTTATGCTCAGTGGCATTTCGCCCGAAGAAGTAGTTTTATGTCTAATCCCTTCAGGAACAGGTAACGATTGGGCGAGAAGTCATGGAATCAAACGAAATGCAAGCTTGATTTTAAAGTTGCTTAATCAGAAAAAAGTTGTCATGCATGATGTCGGTTTAGTTCGATCGATACGAAATTGTGATACAAATTCACGATATTTTATAAACATTGCAGGATTTGGATTTGATGCTTCGGTAATTAAACGGATACAAGAATCGAGAAAATACAAGGTTGGAAATGGTTTTATTTACATAAAAAACCTTCTCCTTACTCTTTTTAGATACAAGTCGGTTAATTGTGTCATAGAAATTGGAAATAAAACTATTGAAAAATCAATTTTCTCGATTGCAATCGGAATTTGCAAATATAATGGCAATGGAATGAAGCAAGTACCTATGGCAAAATACGATGATGGATTGTTTGATATAATTATAATTGAACAGATGTCTGTTTTACAGATTCTTTCACAAATACCAAAGTTATTTAGTGGAAAACATATCAATCATCCAAAAGTGCATCATTATCAAGGCAATAGGATTAGAATTTTGTCAAAAGGACGTTTTTTTGCGGAAGTTGAGGGAGAACTTTTAAGCGAGGGTGTTTATGACATCGAAAACTGTAACGAAAAGATTGGTGTGCTAATTTGCTAATTTGCTAATTTGCTAATTTGCTAATTTGCTAATTTGAAAATTTGAAAATTTGAAAATTTGAAGATTTGAAGATGTGATAATGTGATAATGTGATAATGTGATAATGTGATAATGATTCAATTTGCAATGTGCTAATTTGAAAATTTGAAGATGAGATGATTTGAAAAGTGCGTTGCTCGCCCCTTCAGAGCTTGTCCGACTTTTGGCGGAGGTTTGGGGGGAGCGTGGATTAATTTGCTAATGTGCTAATTTTAAAATTTGAAGATGAGATGATTTGAAGATTTGAGAATGTGTTAATGTGTTAATTTGCTAATTTGAAGATGAGTTGATTGGATGAAAAAAAAGGTGGCTGAGGCTCTCGAAGACACCTTGAAAATGTGCTAATTTGCTTATTTGAAGATGAGTTGATGAAGATTATAGGAAGTAAAGTATGTCCGCCATTTAATAATTTTAAAGCCCTAAAAATTTAATAAAACAATTAGGGCTTTAACAATAAACATTAAAAACTTTAATCGATTACGTGAAAATTATTTGAGTTTGTAAACCACCACATTTTTCGTAGAAATCGCCAATAGTTAACACACCTAAAACATCGTCGTGAAGATCTGCTTTAGTTAGTTTAAACATATCCATTGCAAGTTTGCATGCATAAATTTCGCCACCGCCAGCAGTAATCATTTCAATAAATTCATCTACAGTTGGTATGTCAAGTTTTTCCATTTGGCTTTTCATCATTGCTGATACTCCAGCTTCAACACCTGGCAACATTCCTAAAAGTGAAGGGAATGGCAATCCACCGGGCATACGCATAGCAGGATTTCCGACAGTAGCCGTATGTAGTTTTTTCATTTGTTTTTTAGTAATAGCATCTAAGCCAAAGAAAGTAAAAAACACTTTCGTTTCAATACCTTCCATAACTGCACCATTAGCCATAACTAATGTTGCATAAACATCTTCGATGCTTCCTTTTGCACAAATGATGCACACTTTTTTTAAAGGAAATTCTTCTTTTGTACTCATAATTTTTTGTTTTAAAAATTAAACACAACTAGCTGGTTTTGGAATACCCGCAATTTTTGAAGCTAATTTTAAAGGTGCTCCCGGAAACAACTCGTAAAACCCTTTAATATCAACAATGCTAGATTTTCCTATTGCTCGTATAGTAAGACCTTCGCCTTTTAGCGCTCTTTCTCTAATAAATTCAATTACTTGAAAATGTTTATCCGTTATGTTTAAATCTAACTCTTTTGCAATTTCAATTGCAATATCTTTATTCCATTGGTTTGCATTCGTCATGTAACCTTCTTCGGTAACATCAACCGCTACACCTGCATAAGTTTTTTGTGCCATAATATTATTTTTATTAGTTACTATTAATTTTATTATTTTGTTTTGCTGATTTCTTTTGCAATTCGCAAAATAAAGCCTAAGCTTTGTCTTACTTCGGGTTTGTTAATTTCTCGCATTAGTCCAAAAAGCGACTTTTTATCAAGATTTTCATCGGGTTTTACCGATGCAATAGCATTGGTAAATAAAGTCAAGTTTTTAGCAAATTGAGGATTTGAAAGGTCGTTACCAATTTTTTTAAGTGCGTCAATAGTGCCATTTTCTTCAAGTTTTTGAAATTGATGTGTAATATCAATAAAAACTTCCAATACAATTGGGCTAACATCTTTAACCAAGTCGTTAGCACTTTCGAGCATATCGAGCATTGAATTTAAAGTAGGAATTGATTTGATTAATTTAAATAACATTCCTTGAAAAGCTTCACCATCAAATGTAACACTTTGATGTTCAAATTGGTCAACTGTTGATTTAAAAATCTCGGTACCAACTCTCGAAACATCATCTACTAAATCCTCAATAACCATTGAGCTTCTTCGCTGTTCCTCGACATATCCTAACAGAAGGTCTAATTTCTGATTAAGGACATCAATTTGTTTTTGTAATTCTATATTTTCCATAATTAGCCTTACTGTTTTGATTTACCAGCCATTGTCATTAATGGTTCAATTGGCATTTCTTTTCCTTTCAATAAGATGTGCCAATAAATCCATCTAAAAATTAGTTTTCCGTAATGGTTCATTTTTGATTCTTTAAGTAATCCGAAAGGTCCAATACCTGGAATTGGGAAAGTACCTGGCAGAGGTTCTGTTTCATAATTAAAATCGATTAAAGAACCTTTTCCAAAGCCAGTTTCAATGTAACAATTAGCATGACCATCGAATTTTGCATGCAGCGGACGACCTTCAATGAAACTCATAATATTTTCGAACAAAATTTCGCCTGAAAAATGGGCAACAGCACCCGCTTTTGAAGTAGGCAAATTGGCAGCATCACCAATAACAAAAATATTTTCGTGTTTATCGGATTGAAGGGTGAGCTTATTCGTTGGCACATAGTTCATATCATCGCCTAAACCACTTCGAGCAATCATTTCGTCTCCCATGTTAACAGGAACAATGGTTAGCACATCAAAAGGAACTTCCTTACCATCGTACGAAACTATCGTTTTTTTCTCATTATCCACATGTTCGATATAAAAATCGGGAATTACATGAATATTTTTTTCAACCAAAAGTTCGCCTAACATTTTAGCAGCTCTAGGTTTGGTAAACGCACCCGAAAGTGGAGTTACATAAGTTATATCAACTTTATCACGAATACCAATTTTAGTAAAATATTCATCGGCTAAAAAAGTAAATTCAAGCGGCGCTACTGGGCATTTAAAAGGTAGTTCGGCAATGTTAATAACCAACTTTCCGCCCTCCCACTTCCGAAAGAAATTCCGAAGAGCAGTAGCTCCTTCGATGGTATAAAAATCGAAGATGTTTTTATACCAATTTTCTCCAACTAGTCCGGGAGTTTCTTCGGGACGAATTTGAGTACCAGTTGCAATTATTAATAAATCGTAAGAAATAACATTACCGTTTACTAAATTCACTTGATTTTGATCAGCATTTATGGTATCTACTTCTTCAAACATCATTTTAACGCCAGCTGGTATAAAATCAATTTTGGGCTTAGTAACATCCTGAGGAGTATATATGCCAAAAGGGATAAATAAAAATCCAGGTTGATAATAATGTGAACGGTTTTTGTCGATAATTATAATATCCCATTCGCTACGTTCGAGTGTTTTACGAAGTTTATTTGCCATCATTGTACCAGCAGTGCCAGCTCCAAGAATTACTACTTTTTTCATTGTTTCAAATTTTATTTTAAAATTTTAATATGTTTTAATTTATATAACCAAATAACAAAATATGAATGATTTAGTTTTAAAATTTAAACCTTAATATTTACAAAATCAAAAATATAGTTTATTTTAGTCGAAATTTTATCAAAAACATGATATAAATCATAAAATTAAAATTTTCGCATGGAACCAAACAATCAATATTGTAATTGCAAAAGTTGTATCGTTAGAAGTTTGGTTTTTGAATTTATGGATGATGAAATTCAACAAAAAGTATGTACTTCAAAAAAAGAACTACATTTTAAGCGAGGGGATACTATCATCAAAGAGGGCTCACCAATAGAAAACTTTGCATACATCAAAGAGGGTTTAGTAAAACTTCATCAGTCAAAAAATGGTAATCGAGACTCGATAATTTACATTGCCAAACCTTTTGATTTCATAACCCTATTAACTGTTTTTTCCGAAACTCACTACAAATACTCCATTACTGCTATTGAAGAAACCGAAGTTTGTTTTTTCAACTTTGAACAAATTAAAAGCATGGCATTAAACAATGCGGCTTTTGGTTTTGGATTGATACGAAAAATGAGTTCAGTATCAGACAAAATAATAAATTCATATACCGAAATTAATCAAAAAAACATCAGAGGCAGAATCGCATACATATTGTTAATGTTTGCAAACGAAGTTTACGGTAAATCAAAATTTAAATTGCCCATTCTACGAAAAGAACTTGCACAACTTATTGGCATGACCACCGAAAACGTCATTCGCGTCCTCTCGGAATTCAGCAAAGATGGTATTATTGAAATGAATGGAAAAGAGATTGAAATTTTAAAATCCGATTGGCTAAATTCAATATCTGACAAGGGTTAAAATTAAATATTAGATTTAGTATCGAGGATAAAATAGAATTCATGTTGGTATATTCACAATCAATTGTTAATATTTTTTAAATAAATAACTAATCGGATTTGTTTTGCTTGTTTTGGTAAAAAAAATGAATCTTATACCATATTGATTTATATATTAGTCTAAAGATTCTTGTTGAAAATTCATACGGTAGCGACCTCCTTCGGCGGTCAAGATTTCTCATTCCACTTCGTTCCATTACCAATGACAGAATTCAGTATCTAATTCATTTACTATTTGTTGAAAAAAATTGATATTTTAAACAAGTTTTCTTACCACTTTTTGTCTTGATACAAAAAGTTGCAAAAAAATCAAGAAAAAAATATCGCTATCCCCCCGCAATAAGATTTCATCTACAAATCTAAAAAAAGGGGTGACTGCATGGCAGTCACGATGCAAGCACTTTTTAAGATTTGTAACGATTCAACTTATTCCAAGCCAACGCCACGCCCGCGCGATTTTTTTCATTTGCCACCACACGATTTTAGCAATTTTAGTATTTTTAGATTTTAAAGGAATCCTCACTCCGTTCGGTTGTATCTATTTGATTACGC
>CAZFPO010000121.1:0-8628 GCA_964521105.1 uncultured Lentimicrobiaceae bacterium
ACGAGCTAAATCAACAACATACGATGAAATATCAGAGGAGGTAATTTCGATATCTGCTTCACAAATTTTCTCATTTTCGGTTTCAACAATTTTATTCCATAATTCGGCATTAAAATCATTCCAATTCATAAAACCAAAATGTTTACGATAATAACCCGCAGGAACATTTTGCGATATCATGGCTGCTTCAATAGCCAAGGTGCCTGAACCACACATTGGATCATAAAAATCGCACTCTCCTTTCCAATTAGCTAACATAATCATACCCGCAGCTAACACTTCATTTAAATTAGCTTCACCATGTTTTAAACGATACCCTCTTCTATAAAGTGAATCGCCCGAACTATCGATAAATATACTACATTCATTATCCAAAATGCGAAGTGTAAACCTTATATGCGGTTCGTTTTTATCAACTGATGGACGATCATTATATTTATCTCTATACGAATCAACTATGGCATCTTTGCATAATTGCGAAAGATAAAGCGAATGAGAAAAAAACTCCCCTGAAACAATAGTATCAATTAAAAATGTTTTATGCAAATCCAAGTATTTATCCCAATTAAAAGCATAAAGTTTTTTATACAAATCCTCTTTTTTAAAGGCTTCAAAGTGATAAATTGGTTTTAAAATGGAAATAGCTGTACGACAGCAATAATTTGCCTTATACAATACTTCGTTATCACCCCTAAATGCAACGGCACGTTTTAACACCTGTGTGTGCTTGGCTCCTATGCTTTTAAGTTCTTCTTCCAACACATATTCGAGCCCCGACATTGTTTTTGCAATCAGTCGGTCTTTATCATCGGGTAAATGTATCATAATTAAAAATTCTAACAGCAAAGATAAACATGTTTGCTTACAATTTACCAAAGCCATTCAATTTTAGCCATGTAGTGTGTATCTTTTTATCAATGAAATATCTAATTTTTGAATGTAAACGAATGCAATAACCATTTTTTTGCTACTTTTGGCTTAAATAATTAAAACATGAATGTATTATTGTTAGGATCAGGGGGACGAGAAAGTGCCTTTGCTTGGAAATTAAATCAAAGCAAATTATTAAACAAATTATATATCGCACCTGGCAATGCTGGAACAATAAAATACGGCACCAACATTAATTTAAAAGAAACCGAATTTGAAAGTATTGCCGAATTTTGTTTAAAAGCCAAAATAAACATGATAGTGGTTGGTCCAGAAATACCTTTAGCAAAAGGTATTGTTGACTTTTTTAAGTTAAACCAAAGCTTATCAGATATTTCAATTATTGGACCATCGAAGATAGCCTCTAGCTTAGAAAGCAGTAAGGACTTTGCTAAAAAGTTTATGAATAAATATAATATTCCAACTGCAAAACATGCCACTTTCGACAAATCAACCTGTGAGGAAGCCATTGAATTTTTAAAAAGTATAGCTCCACCTTATGTAATAAAAGCAGACGGTTTAGCAGCTGGAAAGGGCGTGATAATACCCAATACAATAGAAGAAGCAATATTTCATGTAAAAAACATTCTTTTAGAAAATATTTTTGGCGAATCGGGAAATAAAGTAGTTATTGAAGAATTTTTAGACGGAATTGAACTTTCGATGTTTATTCTTACCGATGGCGAAGAATATTTAATTTTACCAGAAGCCAAAGATTATAAACGAATAGGGATAGGTAATACCGGTATAAATACAGGTGGAATGGGCTCGATTTCGCCTGTTCCATTTGCCGATAACAATTTTAAAGAAAAAGTAATTCATCAAATTATTAATCCCACCATTAATGGATTAAAATCAGAAAATATTCCTTACTGTGGTTTTATATTTTTTGGATTAATAAAAGTTGGCGATAACCCCTATGTAATTGAGTATAATGTTAGAATGGGAGATCCGGAAACCGAATCGGTTTTGCCACGAATAAACAATGATTTATTAGAACTTTTAATTGCAACCAGCAAAAAGCAACTAAACAAACACACCATCGATATCAATCCAAAATCGGCGACAACAGTAATGATGGTTTCGGGTGGTTATCCCGAAGAATATGAAAAAGGATTTATCATTGATGGGATTGACCAAACTTCAAATTCATTAATTTTTCATGCTGGTACTTCTTTGAATACCGATAACAATATTATCACTTCAGGAGGTAGAGTATTGGCAATTACTTGTATCGATTCCGACTCAAAAGCAGCTTTAAAAAATTGCTATAAAATTGCTGAAAAAATTAATTTCAACAACTCATACGTTCGAACTGATATTGGCTTTGATATTTTATAATAAATTATGTTTTCACGACTTTTCAAGAACGATTGGCCCCTTCAACTACTAGCAATAATTCCTTTTTGGATTTATATTGCTATTTTAATTTTTAATTTTAATTTCCCATCAGTTCCAAACTATGAAATGTCTCATTTGTACAACTTCATATCTTTTTCGTTAAGTAGTTATCCAATAGTTTCAAAAATAATTATTCTTTCGCTAATATTTTTTCAATCAATCATGGTATCGTATATTTTACAATATCACGAACTTATTGATAAAAAATCTTTTGCTCCCTCTTATATTTTCATCTTCCTAATGCTAATTTTCCCCCAACATCTAAGCTTTTCACCCATTCATTTTGCAAACACATTTTTGATGTTATTTATAAATAAAACTTTAACTACTTTTGATGAAGAAAAAGCCAATAGTTCTTTATTTACATGTGCTCTTTATGCATCATTAAGCGTATTATTTTTTTTTCCAACCATAATTTTCATTATTCCTCTGTGGATTAGCTTAATCATATTTTCAAATTTCAACATCAAATCAATAATAGCCACTTTTTTCGGATTAATATTTCCATATTTATATATTTTTACCTACTACTATTTAACCGACACAATAGACAATGTTATGAATTTTTATGGAGGCTTTTTCAATAAAACATTATCTTTTTCATTGCCAAATAGCATCGAATTTCGCATAATATTAGGTGTAATGGTCTTAATTTTATTTGCACTCATCACAAAACTCACCGTATCTTCAGCCGAAAAATTAATTCGTATTCGTAAAAAAATTCAATTTTTAGATTTTATTTCCTTTTTTGCTGTTGTGAGCATATTATTAAGTAGTAAACTTGCTATTCATCAAATTGGATTAATTTTTATCCCTTTTTCTATAATGTTTGCTATTTATCACGAAGCCATTAAAAATAAATTTGTATTAGAAACATACTGGTGGGCGATGCTAATTTTATGTATAATCGGTAATATCTATTTTTTATAATTGTTGCATGAAACTGTCGTTTTCAAATAATAACATTGAAGCAGGATGTGACGAAGCAGGCAGAGGATGTTTGGCAGGTCCAGTGTTTGCTGCAGCGGTAATTTTACCAAATAATTTTAATCATCATTTAATTAATGACTCAAAAAAGCTTAGTCATACAAAACGACTAGAAGCTCGTGAAATAATTTTAGAATCGGCTTTAGCTTGGAATGTCCAACAAATTGATGCTGAAATTATTGACGAAATCAACATACTTAACGCATCTATTTTGGGCATGAATAAATCGGTGGAAAACTTATCCCTTAAACCTGAATTACTATTAATTGATGGAAATCGTTTTAAAACATCTTTAAATATTCCTTTTCATTGTATTGTTAAAGGCGATGGCATTTATTTGTCCATAGCAGCAGCTTCTATTTTAGCTAAAACTTATCGAGATGAATTTATGCAAAAAATAGCCCTTGAATTTCCCGAATATAAATGGGCTAAAAACAAAGGTTATCCCACCAAAGATCATCAGGAAGCAATTTTAAAACATGGTTTTTCGCCCTATCATCGGAAAAGTTTTCATTTAAAATCTCAATTAAGTCTTTTTTAGCAATTTAATTGATTCATTTCCATTAAAAATTATATATTTGTATAGTTTTATCGATTTAACTCATAACATTATGAAAAAAATAGTATTATTCATTTTAATCAGCATGTTGACCATTGCAACATACGGTCAAAATCAAGCACGTAAAACCGCCGAATCGTATAATAAAAGAGGTACTTACCTAATGAGTAAACAAATGTATGCCGAAGCCATTGAAGCTTTTACACATGCCATTGAAACTGACAATACATATGGCGAAGCATATTTTAACAGAGCTACCGCCATTCAAAAATCAAATTTAACCTTTGAAACCTTTAGTTATTGCAGCGATTTGAAAAAAGCAGCCGATTTAGGCAATGTAAACGCGAAAAAAACGAAAGAGAAATCAAATTGTAATTAAATTTATTAATACTTAAATGCTTATGTCAATTCATCATCACGATGAATTGATACTTTTCACTATGAATACAAATAAACTAAAAAAAATTGCGACTACGATTCGGCTTGACATTGTTGAAATGCTCACCGAAGCAGGCTCCGGTCATTTGGGTGGTTCATTGGGTTTAACCGATATCTTTACCTTTTTATATTTTGAAGCCATGAATCACCGCCCACATAATCCAGAATGGGAAGGTCGAGATAAATTAGTTTTGTCAATTGGTCACGTTGCTCCCGTTTTATATGCTACATTAGCCAACGCTGGCTATTTCGACAGGTCAGAACTCAAAACACTTCGGAAATTTCAATCACGTTTACAAGGTCATCCATCTTTGGAATCGGGTTTGCCAGGAATTGAAACATCTTCTGGCTCCTTGGGTCAAGGCTTGGGAATAGCTGTTGGAATGGCTTTGGCAAACATAATGGATAAAAAACAGAGTCGAATTTACTGCATTATGGGTGATGGCGAATTACAAGAAGGCTCGGTATGGGAATCAGCTATGAGTGCGGCTCATTATCAATTAAACAACATTACGGCTATTATCGACAGAAATAATTGTCAAATTGACGGGAAAACAAGTTCGGTTATGAACATCGAACCACTTGCCGATAAATGGAAATCGTTTGGTTGGCATGTTGAAGAGTGTGATGGACACGATTTTTCAGATTTATTGCAGACGCATCAAAATTGTCTTCAAATTTCAAATCAACCATCGGTTATTATTGCCAAAACCAAGATGGGAAAAGGTATTCCCGAAATTGAAGATAATTATTTGTGGCATGGCAAAGTTCCAAGCATCGAACAAAGCAAAAAGTTCAAAGAAATCCTATTAAAGCCATGAATTACAAAATAAAACAACTCAAGCCAGGCCGATTTGGTTTTGGAGAAGGTGTATTAGAAGCTGCTAAAGCTAATTCCAATATCATAGGATTGGGAGCTGACATTACCTCTTCGGTTTCATTAAATTTTTTCAGCGAACATTTCCCCAATCGTTTTTACTCAATTGGAATCGCCGAACAAAATTGCATTAGTATTGCTGCCGGATTGGCTTTAAGCGGAAAAATTCCTGTTTTTTCATCGTATGGAGTATTTGCAGCATTAAGAACAACCGATCAAATTAGGGTTTCGATTTGCTATAATAATCTTCACGTTATTATTGGAGGAGCTCATGCAGGGATTTCAGTTGGACCCGATGGGGCAACGCATCAAGCCCTTGAGGACATTGCCATCATGAGGTCATTACCAAACATGACGGTTCTTTCTCCTTGCGATGCCACCCAAGCTAAACAATTAACTATGGCAGCTTTTGAATCTTGTAAAGGACCTGTTTATATTCGTTTTGGCAGAGATGCTGTACCCGATTTTATGACTGAAGAAATTCCTTTTGAAATTGGAAAAGGTCAAACTTTAGTAGATGGAAATGACATTACGATAATTGCCACAGGTCATTTAGTTTGGGAAGCTATTAAAGCAGCCGAAATTCTTAAAAACAAAGGAATTCATTCTCGAGTAATTAACGTTCACACGATTAAGCCAATTGATAAGGAAATTATAATTAAAGCAGCAAAAGAAACCAATGCAATTATCACTTGCGAGGAACATCAAATTGATGGTGGTTTAGGAAGTGCTGTTGCCGAAGTAGTTGTAAAAAATCATCCCGTAAAAATGGATTTTATTGGAATGAATAATTGTTTCGGACAATCGGGCACACCAACCGAATTAATGGAATTTTATGGATTAACCGCTGAAAATATTGTAAATAGGGTTTTAAAATTCCTTGACAAAAGCACTAAATAGGCTAACTTGTCAATAACAGATTGTCCATAGCAATCCTACTTCGACATAAAGTCGGGTTACAACTATACTCAAACCAATATTTGTTTTCAATTTACTATTGACTTTTATAGGTTTTTTTTGTATTTTTGCATAAATATTTAAAATTTACAATCATGGTTTATCTAAGAATAAAAGATAATACACCGGCAGCAAAAAAAATGTTAGAGTATTTAAAAATCATGCCTTATGTAGAGATCATCGAAAAGGATGACATTCCTAATGAAAAAACATTAAATGCGATACAAGAGGCTGAAAAAGGAAAATTGAAAAAATTCAAAACAGTAAAGGATTTGATGAAAAGTCTAAACGATTAGCAATGTATGAAATAAAAAGTACTGGACAATTCAAAAAGGATTTCAAATTGATTTCAAGAAAGAATTATAATTTAAATAAATTAGAAACATTATTGAATCTCCTTATTATGGAAGATAAATTACCTTCAAAATATAAGGAACACCCATTAAAAAATAATTTCAAAGACTACTTTGACTGCCATATTGAGCCTGATTGATTATTAATTTATAAAAGAGATGATACCGAAAAGTCCATTTCTTTAGTAAGAACTGGAACTCATTCAGATATTTTCGGAAAATAAACCAATTTCTCACCGCATTATTCCAATTATTCTGATTCCCTGATTATTAAACTGCTTGATATTTATTCTCATCTTAGAACATAATGAAATTGGCGAACTCTAAACTCTTAAATCTAAACTCTTAAATCTCATAACCGCTTAGGCGAACTCGAAACCCGAAACAATAAACTCGAAACATTAAACTTGAATCTCTTAACTCTTCTTTACAAACTTTACGAACTTTATAAACTTTACAAACTTTATAAACTTTACAAACTCAACCACATACGGATTTCCGTACCGTTTTTTTACGGTTTATCTCGGAACTTGCAGATCAAAATCCCCTAAAAGACGGACAGAAAAGGGGGTACAGAAAAACAACCCTAAAACACCGCTAAACCCCACAGGGCAACAGATTGAAGCGGTTTTTTAGGGTTGTTGATAAGTTTTTTTTGAAGTGTATTTTTTATAGGGGTTTGTTTTTTGGACTTACAAGGAACTTGCAGTGCTGGGGACATTCACACCTTTACCCTCTATTGTTAATTAATTTATTACTTCAAAATAACATTCTTTCGCATTTATAAATAAAAAATCATTGAAAAATAGTTTTCTTCTAATACTAGAAGTCTCACTTTCCTTGTAATAAGACAATAAATAAACACATAAAAACAATGATTTTCCATCATTTAGTAATGAATCAATAACATCAAATTTAAATTCATTACGTAAATTTATTTTCAAAGTAAATTCTTCATCTTTATTTAAAGGAACAAAGCAACCATTTGAGAAATCATCAAAATCAATATTAGAACTACTTCCACTAAATGCCACACTTTTGTATGATGTATCATTTTCTAATTTGTAAAATATTGATAAAAGTATTTTAAAGTCTAAAGTTAAATTAGCAGACAAGCATTCATTTATAAAAATAATATTTTCAGAATTATTTTTCAATTTAAATTGAACTTCCAATTTATTTTTTGAGTATGAACTTAAATGGTTTGATAATTCAATTTGACCATTCATAATTAATGAACAAAACAAAAACAAACAGAATAAAAAAAACTTAATTCGATTCTTTTTTAGTTCCATCTCCATTTAAATTTTGATTATTTTCTATCGTTTTCATTTTATCAGATTCTTTCATGTATTTTTCTAATTCATAAATGATTTTTTTGGTTCTATCGTTAGATATTTCCGTAAATCCTTTGTTGTTTAAACCTAATTCTGTTGAATAAGAACTTACTTCATCTAAACTAAAATTAGATGGAGGTAAATAGATAGGTACTTTTGACTTAACGCCATTATATTCATCTTCTTCAGTTCCTATTGGAACATTTGTTTTATATGGAAACAAATCATGCTTTTCACTATATCTATGTTTCCCTTCATGAAACATGATTGATATTACACCCTCTAAGTCATATTTCATTGTATTAAAATACAAAAACATTTTATCATCATCATATCGTCCGAATGTGCCATTCGACCACCCTGAAATTTCAACTTTGAATTCATCAGAAAGTCTCATACTTGATGGTATCGCTATGAAATCATGTATTTCTTGACACCTTTCTTTGTAAATTGCTTCAGCAGTTAATAATTTAACTTCTGGTCGTAGAAGATTATATGCACCGCTAAGAACTCTTGCTTCTTCAATACTAATCGGAGCCCACTCTAATCCCTCCAACTCAACCCCATCAATTACCCTATTCTCACTAAAAGCATAATTGCTATTCCAAGGATATTCTTTATACAATGGGTCAACAGAAAAAAATCTTCCTAACCTATTATCACTAATTCTATATTTGAAGAAAGAGTAATTTCCTATTCCAGAAATCTCATTTTCAGCCTCTTGTCCTTGGAATCCAAACCTGTATTTTTCACTATAAAACGTTCTTTCATCCATTGGCGAACCAAACG
>CAZFPO010000122.1:0-8498 GCA_964521105.1 uncultured Lentimicrobiaceae bacterium
TATAGTACTTTTGAACTTTTCTGCTTTTTATAAAATGTTCGGACAGTTATGATTTTAAACAAAAAAAAAGAGGTTGCAGAAACAACCTCTTCAGTACAAAATTATGTTTTATCGCCCCCTGATGTATTTGTTTAATTCGTCGATGCTTGATGGGAATGTAAAAGCATTGTTTACCACAAAATAGTTTCCTTGATCAATAGTGCAATCGTAGGCAAATTTTGCAAGGTCTAATTTACTGCTTTCAAAGGTTAACATTCTTACCAATTCTAATACTTGACGTGATGTAATTTTATTTTTATACAATGCCGATTTGGCTGTTTCTAATTTAGATGAATCAAAGGATTGTTTTTCGATGAGGTTTTTTAACATTGAAAATTCATAATCGCCCATTGAATAATAGCTGTTTCCGTAGTTATTTCCATACGAGTATCCGTATCCTCCTCCATAATTATTACCATAATTTCCGCTATAATGATTCCCATTAGAGTAACCGTAATGATTTCCATAATTACTGCTATTATTTCCACCATAATAACCATTGTAATTACTTCCGTAATGATAGTTATTATTTCCGTTATTTTGATAATTGGTAGAAGTTTCATTAAGAATTACTAGATTTTTATTGCGATCGATCATGGCTTCCAGCACACTATTTTGTGAGATGTATATCGAACGAGAAAAAAATAATATTCGGTTTGAAATTCTGTTATGGCTATTGTATCTGATTCTATAAACTTTCAGAAAATGATAACCGGAATTTAGGTTTGTTATGGTATAAGAAGAAGAATTTTTGTAGGTTTGATTATTCATTTGCACTTCAATCTCGCTGTTATCATATAGGCGTATGGATAAACTTGAAGCGTATCCAAACGAAATAAACCCGATTATAATCAGGTATAGGGCTAAAATTGTTCTCATTTTTTTCATGACTCAATCCTCCATTTTTAAGTTTCGATTATTAAAAACAAGCATTGTGCCAACAAGTCATAAAACAAATAAGTAATCCCTTGAATAATTACAAAAGATTACTTATTTAGTGAAAATAAAAAATTATTCTAATTCGTGAACAACCAGTCCGGATCTGAGTTTGGGCTCAAACCAAGTTGTTTTTGGAGGCATAATATTGTCCGAATCGGCAATATCAATTAATTGTTTCATCGAAACAGCATACAAAGCAAATGCTACTTTCATTTCGCCACTGTCAACACGACGTTTTAATTCGCCTAAACCACGAATTCCTCCAATAAAATCAATTCTTTTTGAAGTTCTTAAATCTTCAATGCCTAAAATTTTATCCAGAACATGAGTTGAAAGCACAGTTACATCAAGCACTCCGATTGGATCATTATCATCGTATGTATTTGATTTTGCAATCATTTTATACCAATAACCATCTAAGTACATACTAAATTCATGGAGTACTGAAGGTTTGTATATTTCTTTTCCAATTTTTTCAACTACAAACACCTCTTCTAATTTTTGAAGAAACTCTTCGTTCGACAGTCCATTCAAATCTTTAACAACACGATTATAATCGATAATTTTCAATTGATTATCAGGGAAAATAACGGACATGAAATAGTTATATTCTTCTTTTCCTGTGTGATTAGGATTATTTTTACGTTTTTCGATACCAACAAGGGCAGCAGCAGCAGTACGGTGATGTCCATCCGCCACATATAGATTTGGAATTTCATTATCAAAAATTTCGACCAAACGGTTTATAGTGGCTTTGTCGTTTATCACCCAAAAATGATGTCCAAAACCATCATCGGAAATAAAATCATATTCCGCTTCTTGATTTTTCAAAATATTATTTACAATTGCATCTACTTCAGGATGAGCCGGATATGCAAAAAATACAGGTTCAACATTTGCATTTGTAATACGAACATGAATCATACGATCTTCTTCTTTATCCTTTCGGGTTAATTCATGTTTTTTAATTTTATTGTTGAAGTAATCGTCAACATGTGTACAAGCTACGATACCATATTGCGTTCTTCCATCCATAGTTTGCCCATAGATGTATAGTTTTTCATCCGTATCTTTTACAAGCCAATTATTACTTTTAAATTTATTGAAATTTTCAACAACTCTATTATAAACTTCCTGACCGTGTTCGTCGATACCAGCAGGGAATTCGAGTTCAGCTTTAGTAACTCTAAGTAATGAATATTGATTTCCTTCAGCTTCGATACGAGCTTCTTCAGAATTTAAAACGTCGTAAGGACGAGAAGCCAATTGTTTAACAATTGCTTTTGGAGGTCTAAGACCTTTAAAAGGTTTAATAATTGCCATAATATTACTGTTTTTTGTTTTGTTGATGCAAACCTACAAAAAATTATAATGATTTTACAACATAAAAAAGAAAAAGGCAATAACTTGTTTGTTATTGCCTTTTAAAAACTTATAATTTTATTATTCCTCGTCTTCGTCTTTTGAATTTAAAGTACTACGTTGTAAAGATGCAATAAGCGAACCGATCATCTTGGTTAACTCCATTAAATGATTCCGAGAATGTTCTGTATTATCTTCGGTAAAATAATGTTGGTCAGCACAAATAGTAGTATAAACAACACATTCACGAACTGCACTTTTTGCCATTTTTAAATAGTAAATAAATTGCGATTTATTTCTTGCTGAGCCTTCAGCAATATTAAGTGCGATAGCTTGAGCCGACTTAACAAAAGGAGTTCCGAGGCTTTCCTGAATTTCACTTGGGAACATACTAACCACACTATGAATCCACTTGATATATTCTAAAGATTTTGAATAAATTCGTAAATCTTCAAAACGAAAAAAACTAACGGAGTTTTCAGAATCAGTACTCATATTGCAAATGTTTAGTTAATAATAATTAATTTTTCAGTTTGTGAGTGCTGTAAAATTACACATTTATTTTAATTCTCCAAAGAAATTTTAAATAAATTTTAAAAATTACTTGTTAACTTTAAATGTAATATCTCCAGTCTCGAAAAACTTTACAATTTGATTAGCAGCAGCTAAACCGGCATTAATATTTGCTTCGGCAGTTTGAGCACCCATTTTCTTTGGTGAAAAGAAAATTCTATTACAAAATTTTTCAGTAAAGGGAGTTGCATTTTTCGGGGTAATATCCGAATAATATTTAAAATCGGCTCTTTCTTCCATTACTTTCACCAATTCTTCTTCGTGAATAACCTCTGCTCTTGCTGTGTTTACCAGAGTAGCACCCTTTGGCATGGTCATTAGTAAGTTATAATTAATTGACAATTTAGTATCGGCATTTGCAGGGATATGCAGCGAAATATATTGGCAAGTTTTGTATAGTTCTTCGCGTGTTTCAACAGGAATTACTCCAAGTTCTTTCATTGCTTCGGGTTTAACAAAAGCATCATACGCATAAACTTCCATACCAAAACCTTTAGCAATGATAGCCACGAGTTTACCTACATTTCCAAAAGCATGAATTCCTAATTTTTTACCTTTTAATTCAGTTCCCGAAGATCCATCATAATTATTACGAGCAGCCATTACCATCATTCCTAAAGCCAACTCTGCCACGGCGTTTGAATTTTGCCCCGGTGTATTCATGGCAACAATTCCATTTGCTGTACATGTAGCTAAGTCGATATTATCATAACCGGCACCAGCACGAACAATGATTTTTAATTTTTTTGCATTATCCAACACTTCTTTTGAAGCAATATCGGAGCGAATAATCATAGCATCTACGTTTGCTGAACCTTCGATAAGTTCTTGTTGAGAAGTATATTTTTCCAACAAAACTAATTCATGACCAGCACCTTCAACAATTTTTCTAATTCCGTCCACAGCAACTTTTGCAAATGGTTTATCGGTAGCAACTAATATTTTTTTCATGTTTAATATTTTTTATTTATAAAAAAGTTGCCACGAATGAATCCATAGGTGGCAACTTGTTAAAATGACTAATTAGGCGTTTAATTTTTCAAATTCTTTCATGCAATCAACCAATGCTTGAACGCTTTCGATAGGGCAAGCATTGTAAGTAGAAGCTCTGAAACCACCAACCGAGCGGTGACCTTTGATTCCTATCATGTTGCGTTCTTTTGCAAAAGCCATAAAGTCAGCTTCTTTATCTTTGTATTTTTCGCTCATTACAAAACAAATATTCATTAATGAACGGTCTTCCTTAGCAGCAGTTCCAACAAACATTGGGTTACGATCAATTTCGTTGTACAATAAAGCTGCTTTTTCTTCATTCATTTTTTGAACTGCCTTTAAACCACCCATATTTTTAACCCATTTTAAGGTTTGAGTCATTACAAATATTGGAAAAACAGGAGGTGTATTGAACATGGAACCTTCAGCAGCATGAGTTCTATAATCCAACATGGTTGGTAAATAGCGTGAAACTTTTCCTAAAATGTCTTTTTTAACAATTACAAAGGTTACGCCAGCAGGACCTACATTTTTTTGTGCTCCACCGTAAATTAAACCATATTTTCTTACATCAACAGGGCGGCTCATAATATCTGACGACATATCCGCAACCAAAGTTACCGGACAATCCATGTCGGTGCGAATTTCGGTACCATAAATAGTATTGTTCGTAGTGATGTGGAAATAATCAGCATCAGCAGGAATTACATAATTTTTAGGAACGTAGCAATAAGTTTTGTCTGCAGAAGATGCAACACAAACGGTTTCGCCAATGCCTTTAGCTTCTTTTAAGGCTTTTTTTGCCCAAACGCCAGTTTCCAAATACGCTGCTTTTTTCTCCAACAAATTCATTGGAAGCATTAAAAACTGGGTGCTTGCACCACCGCCTAAAAACAACACATCATAATCTTCGGGAATATCCAATAGTTCACGCCATAATGCGACACATTCAGCCATAACAGCCTCCCACTCTTTTGAACGATGAGATACTTCAATTACTGACATTCCTGTTCCGGCAAAATCTTTTAACGCATCAATCGAAGCTGCAATGGCTTCTTTTGGTAAAATACATGGACCTGCATTGAAATTGTGTACTTTTTTCATAGTATATAATTTTTAAATTTTTAGTTTTTCATTAACCGCAAAGTTATAATATTAAATGATATTTCAAAGCCAAATTTGAAAATATATTATCGGGGATTCTAAAAATTGCTTTTTTGTCGTTAAATTCAAATTTTCAAATCCTCAAATACACCAGTATTCTCCTGTTTAAAAATTTTCTTCGCCTAAAAAAATCTAATTTTTAGAACCCCTCTTATATTAAAAATTACTCCGGACCGATTAAAAGTTTGAGACCTCCTTCGGCGGTTAAAACCTCCTTCGGCGGTTAAAATTCATCTCCGTGAGCCGACGGATCTGAATACAAGGCTTTTGGCGAATTCAGTAAGAGAATGGGTTGGTTGGCGACTCCGTCGCCAACCAACCCATTCTCTTATATGTAACTAACTGATTGTCATTCCAAACGCAGTAAGGAATCTTTTAAAATAAATGTTTTTTTATTTAATCGGTCAGTAGTGATTAAAAATGAAAAATCGGTTTTCTATTTTGAAAGATTGGAAATATCTCAAAACAAAATGATTGTTTATTCGAAAAGAATCTTACTTTTTCTCGCAAACACTAATTAATTTCCCTTCTTACACCATATTTGGTCATCATAACTGGCTTATCTTTTGGTTTTTGTGGCTTGGAAACGCTGTCTTTCACAACAGGTTTTGGCTTGTTTGCAATGGGTTTGTTTTCGGGCTTTATTGTATCTTTTATGGGTTGAGTTTCGTTTACAACAACCGAATCAGGTTTTTCGGGTACTTCCTCATTTGTCTTTTTTTCGCTGTTTGACTGACATGACATTAGAAACAATATGGCAAATCCCATTATACTAAGGCTAAACTTTAAAATATTCTGTTTGATTTTTTTCATAATGTTTGGGTTTTATTGAATCATAAATAATCTCAGTTCATATCATTATCCATCATTACTCCATACTTACAAACTGGAGGATTTTTATCAGGACGAATAGGTTTCCTTATACTATCTTTTCGAATAGGTTTTGGCTTATTTGCAATGGGTTTGTTTTCGGGCTTTATTGTATCTTTTATGGGTTGAGTTTCGTTTACAACAACCGAATCGGGCTTTTCGGGAGCCTCTTCATTTGTCTTTTTTTCGCTGTTTGATTGACACGACATTAAAAACACAATCATTATACCCATAATTCGAAGGCTATAACGTAAAATATTTTGTTTAATTTTTTTCATAATTAAAGAATGTTTCACCAAAGATACAAAAATATTATTTCACAGCTTCCTGCAGCATTTTATAATGACATCGTAACACATCGTGGTTGTCAAAATCTCGCAGATGCAAGCCATTTCCATTGCACCATTTAAACTCTTTGCAACCGGCGCATAAGCCTTCTTTAGCCCATTTTCGATTTCGCATGATTTCAAATTTGTTATTCCATACATCCAAAAACGAATCGGTATAAATATTTCCTTGAATTACCTTCCTGCTATTGTTGGGGCAAGCTGAAATAGAGCCATCATTTAATACCGAACCTACATTTATTCCTGCTCGGCAAAAGAAAAGTCCATCACGAACCTCTCCTTCATAACTTCCCAAATATGCTTCGCATCCAAAGCTCGTATCAATTTGTCCTTCGACACGACACTCAACAATAAAATCTAAAATCTGCTTGAGTTGAATCGCATCAATTTGAAGCATGGGATCTTCCTTCGCTCTTCCAATCGGGTCGATGGCAAAAATTCGCCAATGTCGAACTCCAATATCCATTAAATGTTGTTTTATTTCGTGAAGTTGATGGATGTTTTTTTGAGTAATACAAGTAACCACATCAAAAACAATTGTGCCATTATCTGCCACTATTTTTATTGCATTTGATGCTCTTTCAAACGAATGTGGATTTCCTCTCAACCAATTATGACTCTCTTCGAGTCCATCGAGGCTTATGGTAATTGATTTTAAACCAGCGTTTAAAAGTTCCTTAAATCGTTCTTCGGAAAGTGCATAACCATTGCTGACCATGCCCCAAGGAAATCCCATTTTGTTAAGTTCGGTGCCAACATACGCTAAATCTTTGCGAACCAAAGGCTCACCACCAGTGATAACAACCATTACTTTGTTTGGATTATATTGCGTAGCAACTGATTTGGCAACAGCTAAAAAGTCGTCAGCTGGCATATCTTTGGCTTGTCCTTCGCTGTGGCAATCGCTTCCGCAATGCAAGCAGTTGATATTACAGCGAACTGTACATTCCCAGAAAAAATAGCTTAAATCATGAATTTTTGCTTGAACATCAACAAACTTCGAATGAATGTTCAAAGCCATTTTTCTTCTAAAAGAAGGCTCAATATTTCTTTTCGTTGTCAAAATTAAACCTTTTGATTTGAATTTTGAGGAGCAATATAATTGAATTCAGTGGTTCTAATTCCGTATTTTGTTACAGGCGGAGGTCCGTATTTGGTTGCTCTTTTATGTGATCGACAGCCACAAATAAGCATAGCTGCACTTATGATAAAAAGAAGAAATGCGTATTTTGTCTTTTTCATTTTCCGAAAATTTGAACTATACAAAAATACAAAAAAATGTTCAAGTTTGTTTTTTATTTTAGTTTTCCTGCCATCAAGACTCAAAGACAATAAGGTTCACTAAGTTTTCTTCGTGTAACTTCGTGCCTTACTGACTTTGTGGCATTTTTTTAAAAGAAAAATATTTTCCATTCTATTTCAACACAACTCGATTTATGAATAAAGGGTTACACTATGTTCCACAGAGTACTCACAGGGTTTCACAGTGTTTTTTCTTTATCTTACACTGTGCAACACTATGCCTACCAAAGGTAGATAAACCCATTGCGTAGCAATCTGTGTAACACTGTGTAATTACAAAAAATCAGTTCAAATTAAAAAAAAAGTTCCTGCCACTAAGACTCTAAGACAGTAAGGTTCACTAAGTTTTCTTCGTATATCTTTGTGGCTTCGTGCCCAGCCACGGCTGGTAAACTTTGTGGCTGTTTTTTGAAAGAAAAATATTTTCCATTCTATTTCAACACAACTCGATTTATGAATAAAGGGTTACACTATGTTCCACAGAGTACTCACAGGGTTTCACAGTGTTTTTTTCTTTATCTTACACTGTGCAACACTATGTAACTTCTTTTTTTACAAAGAGAATCAATTTTGATGAAAAATCAAAGAACCATCGTTGGTGACAACACCAACAATGGTGAAAAAAGTAAATATCTTGGATGAAATTACTAGCCAAACAATTATGTCTTCTTGTAAAAAACAATACCTACCCTATTTATATGTTCTATTAGCTCAATGGATTTAAGTTTTTTTAAAATGGAAACATCAAAAAAATAAGGAGTATTTAATTCTTCTAGTTCCATGCATATTTTTGAAAGTTCAGATTCGGAAATTTCTCCTTCTATTGTTAAATCAATATCAGAGCCCTCCTTGTAATTCTGACTAACGTCAATTTTAAGTGTTTATAATCAGATAGTTGCAAATTCAAAG
>CAZFPO010000123.1:0-8414 GCA_964521105.1 uncultured Lentimicrobiaceae bacterium
AGTGATGATTTTTGGAAAGCGTTTTAGGGTGAATCTTTGTCGAAGTCAGGAAAAAAAAGAAACCTATTACTCAATTAAAATTACTGTAAAAAATATTTTAACTTGTAAATTAATTTTACAAACGAGGCTGAGAAAAATCTCAGCCTCGTTTTAATAAAAAAGTTTCAGTTTTTATTGACGAACAATTTTTTTATTGATTCGTTCAGAACCCGCTTCAATATTTAGGATATACATCCCTTTAGGCAAACTTCCAACATTAATGTTTAAACGAGCATTACCTTTCATTTGTCCAAAGGTTTCGTTATGAACAAGTTTTCCATTTAAATCGTAAATTTTTGCAGTAACGCTGCATTTTTCTAAATTAAATAATTCAACATTAAAAAAGTTATTGAATGGATTTGGATAAACATTTGTTTCGTTGTTTTTCCTTTGATGAGCATCAACTGAGGTAACATTAATTTCGCCAATCCATTTGTAAATTCCACCCGAAGTGGCACTAATATTAAATCCGCCAGCCCAACCTGCGTTTTGGTTAAAGAATTTCACACAAATATATTGAACGGTAGTGTCAATTAAATTCCAACTTAAGCCGTAATTTGTCGAATACGAAGATCCGTACTTGCGAGATGCCTGAGCAGCACCATCAGTTCCTACAGAAAAATACCTGCCTGGGAAACCAGGAACTGCCGAAATGTCACTTTTCCATATCGGACCAGATGGAGTAACCGAATTCCATGTTGCCCCTCCATCTTGAGTGAACTTTGTTGTAAATGTACTAATAGCACCAGTTGTTTGATTATATGCAATTTGTTGAATCAACCCGTTATTTTCATCGCTAAAAGTAACTTTTTGAATATCGGTTAAGCCAGTTGTTGCAACTGTCCATGTGTGCCCCTTATCAGTTGATTTAAAAATTCTTCCTTTATTTGTTGCAAACCAAACTGTGTTTCCAATTGCGTCATAAACACCTGTCCAACCCATTTCGCCACTTACCATGGCAGGACTATTAGCATCTGCTACAGGAGTCCAGTTTTGACCACCATCAGAAGTATATAAAAGTTCAAACTTATTGTTAATGGGGTCACCCATAACAAAACCATCATTTGCGTTAAAGAAATGAACAACATTTAAAAAGCTGGCACTATTTGTAAAAGCTCCAGTAGGCAAATCTTCCCAATTTAAACCACCATCAATAGTTTTGAATACTTTTCCGCCAGCTCCCGTAGTTGGATAAAATGCAATAAACGCTTTGTTTTCGTCTAACGCCTGAATTTGCGCAATTGCATGACTGGCAGGAGCATTACTAATAACACCTGGAATCCATGATGTACCACCATTTATTGTTTTTGAAAATTCATTAATTGGCTGACCACTAGTTCCATCTACAGCTGAAACCCATACAACATTAGGATTTGCAATTGATATATAAGTTGCTCCCCTATACATAGATGTAAAACCGGTTGCTTGTTCCAACCAATCAGAACTACCTTGTGATGGAGTAGAAACAGTTATAAAATTAGGTTTTACTTCAATTGATGTATCTGCGTCAGTGGTAACCATTAGGGTAACTCTGAAAGAACCAGCATTTTCATACAAAACTACTGGATTTTGTTCGGTAGATGTGGCAGGGTTTCCACCTTCAAATGTCCACAACCATGCGGTTGGATTACCAATTGAGTGATCGGTAAAATTTATGCTTGTGTTTGGTGCAGTAAAATTTGAATTAGCCGAAAAATTACAAACTAAACTACTTATTGAATCTTGGACCATTTGCACAGCTCTGAATGCATTTACTCGTCCGGCTCCTACCATACCTACATGTTCGGCAGCTTGTAACGACTCAATATTGTCACAAGTAAGTTTTAAAAAATGTGTTAGACGGTCGGGTGTAAGATTAGTATCAACCGACAACATTAAACCACATAAACCAGCCACAATTGGACAGGCCATTGAAGTACCTTGCATTTTAACAAAACCACCAGTTGCTGAAGTATAAGCTAAACTGTATACACTATTATTCATAATAACATCTAAAATACCACCATCTGTTTGATAACCACCAGGTGCAACCACATCTATCCATGTTCCAAATTCCGAGAAGCTGGCTTTTTTATCATTTCCATTGGTAGCACCAACCGCAATCACGTGATTACATGCAGCTGGATAACCAATATAATTAACATTATTAGGGTCTTCGTCGCCAGCCCCATTATTTCCCGCAGCAGCAACAATTACACAACCTTTATTATATGCATAATCAATAATTAACTGCA
Organism: uncultured Lentimicrobiaceae bacterium; assembly: GCA_964521105.1. Taxonomy (GTDB): domain Bacteria; phylum Bacteroidota; class Bacteroidia; order Bacteroidales; family WCHB1-69; genus JAQUGA01. The sequence continues at coordinate 2,274 of CAZFPO010000123.1, forward strand.
TGGTTTCAAAATACAGAGGTCCACCAAGCGACATACTAATTACTCGTGCTCCATTGTCGGCAGCATAAGTAATTCCTTCATACATGTGAGTAGCACCCGATCCACCATCTGCATCTTTACCAGCTTTAATAGCCATTAACTTAATGTTATAACCAATTGATGGATTACCCACGCCGTTATCGCTAGCTGCACCAACTAAGCCCGATGTATGTGTGCCATGCGACCATACAGGATTTTGAGTTGTTGCAAATGTAGGTGGAGTAGGATTATTATCTCCATCAGCTAAATCAATGGCTACTTTTACTTTTCCAGCTAAGTCGGGGTGATTAACAAAAATTGCATTATCGATAACAGCAACCATAATGTTGGTATCCCCTTTTGTAATATTCCATGCTGTATCAGCCCATATTTTCTTTAAATGCCAATTATTTCCAGCAGTTGTATAATTAGGATCATTGGGTTTATACATTATGCGAAAATAGGGTGCTTTTTCGGCATACTGCACTTGACTTTTACGAGATAAAAGTTGAATAAACTCATCTATTCTCTCAATTTCCGAAAAATCAATTAAAAATATCCTGTCTAATACCTCATTTTTTGACGAATAAAATGGATTTGTAACCGATTTTACATTAAATAATTCAGTTAAATTTCCAAAAAAACTAGTTGTTTTTAAATCAACAACCCCCTGATTTACAGCAAATGGTATCGCTTCAGAATTTTTAATTTTAAAATAAATTTTCCCATCTTGACAATGAGGGTTAATGTTTTGGCTCATAGCTAAATTGATACTCACTATAAACACTAATGCACTTAATAGTAATGTTTTGATTTTCATAATGTATGTGTTTGTTTCTATCTGAACCGCTAATTTATAAAAAAACATCTAAAAAATTATTCAAATGGAAAAAAAATTATTGCTCTCTCCTTTTTTGTTTAAACATATCATCACATACTTGAATAAAAGAAAAGGCATAATTTTTCATCTTTTCAATTCGAGCTTGTTGTTGATTAAATTCATCTTTTGTACTTTTTGATGGATAATGATATATTTTTTCACGTCCACTGCTTTGCCAAATGTAAAAATAAGAGGTGTCAACAATTCCAATTTTGTTGTCGGCACTAAAAAAGGCAAAAGGACGGTTTTTATCGCTTATTAAGCTTAAACCCAAACTGTTATTTAAGTATGGAATTTTCAACAACTCCATTATTGTTGGAAAAATATCCATTTGAAGGGCAAATCTTTTGTCAATTTTAGCATCTATTAATGATGGTGCATAAAACACTAATGGAATTTGATGATAAGAAAGTGGCATTTCGTATGTTGGATCAAAATTTTGTCCATGATCGGCAACAAACACAAATAAAGTATTAGAGAACCAAGTTTCACTTGATGCCAATTTCATAAATTTTTGAATCGACCAGTCGGCATATTGATAAATTTGGTCTTTATCTGTTTTCCCTGTTGGAGTAAACGCAATATTTTTAGGAATAACATACGGAGTGTGAGTACTTACGGTTAAAAATGTGGCAAAAAATGGTTCTTTGTAGTTTTTCGATTTTAGAACATTAATTCCATTTTCAAATAAAAAATCATCGGCAACGCCCCATCCATTATTGATTTTTTCGGGTGGATAGCTAGCTTCATCAACAATTTCATCATACCCATTTAGTTTTAAAAAACTTCCTAAATTGTCAAAATCTTTGTTATTAGGACAAAAAAAGATGGTTTTATATCCCAGCTTTTTAAGCTGCACAGGTAACCCATCGAACTTTTGATTTGAACTTGAAACATTTGTCATTGGATTTCTACCAAGCAATGCTGGTAAGGCATACAAACTCGAAAAAATACCATTATATGTGTGAATTCCTGCCGAATATGTATTTGGAAAGAAAAGTGAATTTTGTGCTAAAGAGTCTAAAAAGGGAGTTAATTGAAGTGTGTTTCCATAATATCCCATACGTTCGGCACTTAAACTTTCAACAATTACTAATACAACATTTTTAATTTTTGGCAGTGTGTCAAATTCTATTTTACGCTCTATGCAATGAAATTTAGTTGATTCAACATCTAGTTCATTTGAAACTAAAGAATATGCCTTATCAATGTCCATCAACGAAATTTTATCGTCCTTAAAACTACTGATAAAAGTAAATGCTGGATTAAGCCCCATTTGGTTTAAAAAAGAATTATCACAATAATAGGCATTCTTAATTCCAATAGGCATGTAGTTTAAGTTTATCTGCCCCCTAATACTAAAAAAAATTATAGTTGGAAACAGAATACCAAACACAATTTTTTTATACAATGGTTGACTTAAATTAGAAATATTTTTATCATTAGAAGCACTCTTTGTAATAAACGATAAACACTTATACCATAAAAAAACTAAAACTACTCCAACAAGAAAATAAAAGCTAAACCAAATGTTTGTAAAAACTGCTTTAAACATTAAAAACGGCGTTTCTGTCCAGCTTAAAATGGTTATTGTAATTCGCGAATTATAGAATTTTAAAAATGGAATATCCGCTGCTGAAATCAAAAAACAGATACTACTAAATACAAAAATCCAATATTTAGCAAATAAAAACATCCATTTTTTTGATTTATTGAGTATAAAAGCAACTAAAAACAACAAGGTTGGTATGGCAAAAATATAATTGGCTATAACATTATCATATCGCAAGCCCACAAAAAAAGACTCTGTAATGGTATATAACGACTCGTCTTTCCATAAATCATGATACAATATAAATAAAGCTACGCGAAACAGAAATAAAATAAGCATAAAACAACCATATGTTTTAAGCAAAAAGGATATAAACAAAGTCAATTTATTTTTTTTCATAGCCTATTATTTGATGGTAAAATTAATCAAAATTCAATATGCCTAATGTTTATAATTATTTCTATTTGATTTTGAACAAGTTTTTGTTTTTAATTTTTTATAAAACAAATCTTAACTTCATTAAATATGACTTGCTATTTTTTATAATTTTGCACTTTATTAAAATTCAACCCAATGAGCGAAAATAATATCGAATCTACCGAAAAGAAAAGCTTAAATTTTATTGAAGAAATTATTGAGCAAGATATAGCTAATAATAAAAATAATAAAATGGTTCATACTCGTTTTCCACCCGAACCAAACGGATATTTACACATTGGTCATGCAAAGTCAATTTGTTTAAACTTTGGATTGGCAAAGAAATATAGTGGAAAATGTAATTTACGTTTTGATGATACCAATCCCGTAAAAGAGGATGTGGAATATGTGGATTCGATTAAAGAAGATGTACAATGGCTGGGCTTTAATTGGGACGGCGAGTATTACGCATCTGACTATTTTGAACAACTATATAATTGGGCTATTGAGTTAATTAAAAAAGGATTAGCTTACGTTGACGATTCTTCTCAAGAAGAAATAAGCAAACACCGAGGCGTACCCAATAAGCCAGGTACCGAAAGTCCTTACAGAAACAGAAGTATAGAGGAAAATTTAGAATTATTTCAACGAATGAAAAATGGAGAATTTCCTGATGGTAGTCGTGTGTTACGTGCAAAAGTAGACATGACATCGCCCAATATGCACATGCGCGACCCAATTTTATATCGCATTCTTCATTCGCATCACCACCGAACAGGCAATAAATGGAGTATTTATCCAATGTACGACTATGCTCATGGTCAGTCCGATTCTATTGAAGGTATTACCCATTCAATTTGCACCTTAGAATTTGAAGTTCATCGTCCATTATACGATTGGTTTTGTAAAACACTTGAAATTCATCACCCACAACAAATTGAATTTGCTCGTTTAAATTTGTCATACACCATTATGAGCAAGCGAAAATTATTGCAATTGGTTCAGGAAAAACATGTTATGGGATGGGACGACCCACGAATGCCCACTATTTGCGGTATTCGCCGAAGAGGATATACTCCCGAAGCAATACGTAATTTTGCCGACACTATTGGAGTTGCTAAACGAGATAACATAATCGATATTTCGCTCATGGAATATTGTGTAAGGGAAGATTTAAATAAAATAGCTAATCGAACAATGGCTATTTTAAACCCAGTAAAACTAATTATTGATAATTATCCCGAAAACAAAACCGAAGATTTAGAAGCAATTAATAATCCCGAAAATGAATTTTCAGGGAAAAGAATGATACCATTTTCAAAAGAACTCTGGATTGAAAGAGATGACTTTATGGAAAATCCACCAAAAAAATATTTTCGCTTAAGCCCTGGTAGTGAGGTGCGTCTAAAATACGCTTATTTTGTTACCTGTGTGTCGGTTAAAAAAGATGAAAATGGAGAAATTAGCGAAATTCATTGCACGTACGACCCCGAAACAAAAAGCGGCACCGATGTACAACGAAAAGTTAAAGGAACAATTCATTGGTTATCTGCTAACCATTGCCGAAAAGCTGAAATTCGACTCTTTGATAGATTATTTACGGTTGAAAATCCTGACGATGTAGAAGAAGGAAAAACATTTTTAGACCACATTAATAAAGAATCTTTAAATATTATTGAGGGATATATAGAGCCAAAACTTATTGATGAATCAGTATCACAAAAATATCAATTTGAACGGCTAGGTTATTTTTGTATTGATAAAGATTCTACCAGTGAAAAATTAGTATTTAATCGTACCGTAACATTGAAAGATAGCTGGGCAAAAATGCAGAAATAGATTTTTGACAAAAAATATTTTTGAAGAGTCATGATTTTTTGAAAATATTTTTTACCTTTGTGTATTATACAACATTGTATTATACAACATTGTCTAATCAATAAACCTTAGATGTATGAGCATTTCACCTTTTATTTATGGCAATACTGTCAGTCTTCATTCATTTACAAATAGAGAAAAAGAGCTTGAAAAACTTAAAAATAATTTAATAAATGGGGTTAATACAATGATTATTTCGCCTCGACGATGGGGAAAATCATCATTGGTTGAAAAAACTATTTTAGAAATCAATAAAACTCAAAACACACAACGCACTGTTCTAATTGATCTTTTTTCAGTCAATAGTGAAGAGTCCTTTTTGGAAATTTTTGCAAGAGAAGTTATTAAATCATCATCATCAAAATGGGAAGATTGGATTTCGAGTGGAAAAGATTTTTTCAAGAATTTAATTCCTCAAATTAGTGTTGGCATTGATCCTAACAACGATTTTAGTTTGAGTTTTGATTGGAAGGAACTGAAAAAACACAGTTTGGAAATATTAAACTTACCCGAAATAATCGCAGAAAAAAAAGGTGTTAAAATTATAATTTTCCTTGATGAATTTCAAAATTTGGCATCTTTCAAAGATTATGAAAATTTTGAAAAAAAAATGCGTTCGGTTTGGCAGAGACAAAAAAATGTATCTTATTGTCTTTTTGGGAGTAAACGCCACATGATGTCGGAAATTTTTAACAATCCTTCAAAACCATTTTACCGCTTTGGTGATATCATTCTATTACAAAAAATAGAAACAAGTCGATGGATTGACTTTATTAGCGATAGCTTTGCAGAAACAGAAAAAAATATTAGCAGAGAAATTGCAGAAAAAATTGCTCTCGTTATGAAAAATCATTCCTGGTATGTTCAGCAATTATCACACTATACTTGGAATTTGACTACTCACGAAGCAAGCATGGATGAATTGAACAAAGCATTAGTTGAATTAATTAATGCAAACACACCTTTATATCAAAAGGAAGTTGAAAATCTTAGTGAAACACAAGTGAATTTTCTCAAGTCGGTGGCACAAAATGAGACGCAGTTTACAAGCACTGATGTCATGCAAAAATACCGCTTAGGCACTCCTCGTAATGTTTTGCGAAATAAATCAGTTCTAATTAATAAAGATTTAATTCATTTAAACAATGGATTTTTCGAGTTTTTAGATCCAGCTTTTGAAATTTGGTTTCAAAAACAATATTTTAATAAAACCTTTAAAATATTACCTTAACTCAATTCTTGTATTTTAAATTTATAGAGGTCATCTCTTAACTACATACTATTTGCTGATGAGTAATTTTGTCGGCAGCAACCATTCTTCTGATCAAATTATTGAATATAGTTTCTTTGTTTTGTGAACGGTTAATCCTATAACAAAATTCATCAAAATATCTTT
>CAZFPO010000124.1:0-1143 GCA_964521105.1 uncultured Lentimicrobiaceae bacterium
AAAAAGCCTCGTAGAGGCGACATTATGGTACATCAAACACACAACAATACCAAAAATCCTCGTAGAGGCGACATTATGGTACATCAAACAAAAAAAAATACCAAAGAGCCTCGTAGAGGCGACATTATGGTGCATCTTCAAGAATTTGCTCATTCTTAAACTCAAAAATCCCTAATTCTTCATCAACTCCAATAAATATCTTGGAACATAAAAGCCTTTTCCATTATAAATCATTACAGTTTTTGTTGGAACAACCTTTCTGTTTTTATCGGGAGTTTTGGTAAGCCAAATTTCGCTCTTATTGGCTGGGATTCTAAGCTCAGTAGTCTTATTCTTGACCACAAAAACTGTTTCAAAAACATTCGAAGAGTCAATGCTGGTCGAATAATTTTTAAACAATTCAACAGCAGGAAAATAATAAAGATTGGTTAAACTATCTAAGGAATAATTTCCGAGAATTTCGCAAATGTATTTGTTTACATCCGTATTTTGAACTAATCCAATAGGTCGATATCCTTTAGGATGATATATGGCTAAAAAAACATCTTCGCCAGTGTGCCCCATGCTTGTCCAACCAATCGCTGTTCTACTTGAAATTATTTTTGCTACAATTTTCACCACTTCCATTTGATCTTTCACACCTTTTTCGTTAGGTGCTTTATCATAAAAAGCAAGAATGGTTTCAATTTCTTTATCCGTCAAATTTTCGATACCATACATATTTTTAAATGAATCTATTACCGCTTGTTTTGTTGGTTTTTCGGGAAACAAGTTTTTATAAATTTCTGCAGTATTTTTACATTTTAAAATATTGGCAAACAAATCATTATATGATTTTTTATCATACCCTTTATTCATTGAATTGTTTCCTAACGAAATACCACCATTACCATGATCGGGCAAAATAATTACAGCTGTATTACCATCTTTAATGGCATAATCTATGGCTTTTTTAACGGCGTCATCAAAAGCAATAAATTCCGAAATTACCCCAACTGGGTCGTTATCATGTGCCGACCAATCCACTTTACTCCCTTCTACCATTAAAAAAAATCCTTTCGGATTTTTTGACAGTATCGTAATTGCTTTTTCTGTCATTTCCGAAATGGAAGGTTCCTTTGCTGGATTTCTGTCAAAATCATT
>CAZFPO010000124.1:1243-8155 GCA_964521105.1 uncultured Lentimicrobiaceae bacterium
TAAATATCGTTTAATGTAGCATCGGGATATGTAGAAATATATCCGCTTCGCGATAAATATCCCGTTGCATAAGCACTTCCTGTGGGTGCCGAATCGCCAATGGGTGCATCTGACGAATGAGTACGCACCAACCCGCAAATATATGGATCTACGGCATTTAGCTTTCCTTGTCGATACCACCTAACGATGCTTAACACATCAACACTAGTCCCATCAGGTATCATTAAAATTACATTTTTTACCTGCTTGTCTTGTCCAATTATTTGTACAGAAACAACACTAAAAAACAAAACCCAAACAACTTGAATAAACTTTTTCATTACATTTTTTTCAACAAAGATATATTGTTTTTAAACAAAATAAATTTTTAATATATTAACATTGAACAATTTTGAATTTTTAAAGTTTATGTACTATTGTTTAAATTTTAAAATCTACTTATAAATCATAAAATGAATCATACTGAATTAATTGACATTTTGTGGGTTGATTATTGTAAAAAAAGCCCTTATGTTAAAAAAGTTTACGATTTGCTAATCGAACAAGGCGAAAATGTTATTAACGACCATATCGCTTTTAGAACATTTAATTTACCAGAAATAAACATATCAGTATTATCCATTCCAATAATTAATGCGGGTTATGAAGAAAAAGGAAGCTTTGTTTTTGAGGAGAAAAAATTAATCGCAAAGCACTTTAAACACAAAAACGACCCAAATGCACCATTAATTATTATCAGCGAATTAATGGTTCAACGATTTAGTTCATACTTGCAAAATACCGTTAAACGCCTCGTGAAAGAAATTCCTATTAATATTATTGCATCCGACAATTTAATCTTTTTGGGAAATAACTGGGGAAAGCCCTCTTTTGAAGTATATGAACAATTGCGAAGCGAATCAGAATATGCTGCTTGGGTATACGTTAACGGTTTTACTGCCAATCATTTTACCGTAAGTGTTAACCATTTAAAAAAATTTAATTCAATTTATCAACTTAATGATTTCCTTAAATCAAAAGGTTTTTTAATGAACAACCCCGAACAGGAAGTTCAAGGCTCACCCGAAGAATTACTTGAACAATCGAGCATAAAAGCAGAACTGAAAAAAGTTGAATTTATTGAAGGTACTTTTGAAGTTACATCTTGTTATTACGAATTTACTAAACGATACAAAAATAGTAAAGGAGAACTTTTTTCGGGCTTTATTGCTAAATCGGCGGATAAAATTTTTCAAAGTACCGATTTATACGTCAAAAACTAGATGAAATTAATTGATTTCCCGAAAATCACCATTTCTTGTATTTTTCGGGTAGTTTCTTCTCAAACGACTTCATCTGTTCTTGAGTCAAGTTTTTTGTAACAGAATAGTTCTCTCTGCTCAAATATTGTATCATAATTGGGTAACTATATTTTGAATTTACATTAACTAAAGCATCATCTAAAAAACTATAAACATTAAATGTCCAGTAATTATGATTTTTATATGAATTCATATTCATCGTAATAATTTCATAATTTCCATCGTTATCAAAATCTCTTTCTGTTCTATCTTTCTCTATCATATCGTCAAACGAAATTAACGTAAAATCGTTATTCAGTTTTTGAAATAAATAAAGAACATTTTTAAAAAGTGATGCAATACCACATCCACCATACGGTATTATCAATTTAATGTCTTTTAATCCGTCTCCATTAATGTCTGCTACATATATTTTATCTAAAAAATGAATTAATATCTTTCCATCAAACACTTTAATAATCTTATTATTTCGATATAGCTTTATGGTGGTACTATCCTCATCATTTTTATATGAAAAGTTAAGTTTTAACGCAGCTCCATCGTTAAAAAAGTTGGGCATATTCATTTCATAATAACCCTTAAACTCGTCTTTAAAAGTGAATTTCTGAGTTTTTACCGCTTCAAATTTTTCAAAAGAATATTGTGCATTTACGGTAAGAGTAACTATTAAAAATAGGTTGAGTAAAAATTGAAATTTCATAGTACATCATTAATTGGTTAAAATAGTAAACACTTATGTTTTAATTTTTTAAAGTGATTTTTCGGGGTCAATTCAATATTTTATTGACAAATTTATAAAAATTAGTCTTAAAATAGATTTTTCGGTTTTCAACATTGAAATATATTTATTTGGTGACTTTTTTATAGAATATAGTTGTCCTAATAAATTCATATTGTCATTATTCACCATTACTTTTTCAACTATTTAAAACACTTTTAACATTAAATATTATTGTTAAATTATCTTATTTATTCCTGAAACTTTAACAAAACAGCTTAATTTTGAACAAACTTTATAACAAAGGTTTATATATGGCATTTTTTCAATGATAATTACAAGCAAAAAAAATATTTTTAACAGATAAAAAAGATGACACTAACAAGGCTATATAAAGAATTTTTTGAAAGTGAAAAAATCGGAGGATTGATTCTATTATTTGCTACGGTAACATCTCTTTTTCTTGCAAACTCAGGCTTTCAGGCAGATTATATTAATTTTTGGAATTATAAAATCAATGAACACAGTTTAGTTCATTGGATAAATGACGGTTTTATGGCTATTTTTTTTCTACTTATCGGACTTGAGTTAGAAAGAGAAATTTACATAGGAGAACTTTCCAACATCAAAAAGACATCATTACCATTTTTTGCTGCTATGGGAGGAATGCTTGTTCCTGCCGGGCTTTTTATATTGCTAAATTTAAACTCCCAAAATATCTCAGGAGCAGGAATTCCGATGGCAACCGACATTGCTTTTGCTATAGGTATCTTATCGCTTTTAGGCAAAAGTGTTCCAAACTCTCTAAAAATATTTTTAACAGCATTAGCCGTAATTGACGATTTAGGAGCAATAATAGTTATTGCCGTTTTTTATACAAGCTCAATAGCATTCATAAACTTATTTATTGCGTTAAGTATCTTTATTTTTTTACTTGTGCTAAATCGTTTGAAAGTGTATAATTTAATACCTTATATTATAGGTGGTATTGCCATGTGGTATTTTTTTCTGAACTCAGGGATACATGCAACAATTACAGGGGTTTTATTAGCTTTCGCTATACCATTTGGAAGTGGTATGAAAAAAACTCCTTCATATATTCTTCAACATTTTTTGCATAAGCCAGTTGCCTTTTTTATTCTTCCGCTATTTGCCTTAGCAAATACTGCTATTGCCATCGGAAACAATTGGTACATGGGCTTAGAACAATCATACAGTATAGGCATAATTGCAGGCTTGATGATTGGAAAACCACTAGGAATTTTTCTGTTTTCATATTTAGGTGTTTTAATAGGACTTTGTAATTTACCCGAGGATTTAAATTGGAAAAACATTATTGGTGTAGGTTTTTTAGGAGGTATCGGTTTTACTATGTCAATATTTATTACCCTTCTTGCATTTGATGATTCGGAAATGATAATAAATTCGAAAATTTCAATCATAATAGCGTCAATTATTGCCGCTATAATTGGTTTTTTTATTCTAAAATTGACAGTAAAGAAAAGCAAATTAACCAATTAGCCACAATTGTGAAAGCACTCCTTTGAGGGATTTTAAATTTAATGATTAATTATTGGCTGTTAACCGTAAATTTATATACGAAGTAATAAATGCCTCCGGATAAACAGTTCTAATTTTTTCCAAATTCGATTTACAACTATTGTAATCCATTGTTTTTGATGCAATAACCCTATACATGGGCATATCCGAGCGATCAATTTCCTGAATACAAACCCAATCGTTGGTTAATTCCAACACTTTATCGTATGTAATTATTGCATTGGATTTTAAAGCAAATGCCCCAATTTGAATACACCAACCACTCAACGTATCATTTTCCATGCACATCCATCTCGAACGCTTCATTTCTATCGGAGCTTTTTTCACCTCTTTTGTAGTTTTTAATTCTACAATTTCATTTGGTTTTTCTATAATTATAGGTTTAACAACCTTCGTTTCGACTTGTTTCTTCTTTTCAATCGGAGCTACCACTCCACTCTTTTTATCTGTAGAAGGAGTTTCTTTAATTTTTGATATTACCGGTTGATTTACCTCTTTTACAACTGGCTTATTTACAATTGTTTCTTGAGTAACATTGGGTTTTATACTTTTCGATTGATTTTTTTTCTCAATTACTTTAGCAAATGCTACTATGTTATCGGTTTCGGGCTTAACCTCAACAGTATGATTTTCATCTTTATATAAAAGAACATTCGTTTCGCCAATATTCCAAGTTGTTTCGTTATTCTCTATTAAAATATTGTTCGTTGGAAAAGTTTTTTGGAAAACAACACTTTCAGCAACGTTTAAAGTTGTCGGTGATTTTTCCACAACAGCTTTTTCTACAATTTTGCTTTCTGCCTTGTTTTCAATTGATTGAGCAAATGACTTTATTTTTTCAGTATCCGGTTTAATTCCGGTATTTTGGGTATTAACATTAAATAAATTGGGATTATTTTTGCCAATATTCCAAGCTGATTCTGGACTATTAGGAACTTCATTCCTTGGTTTTACGTTTGTTTTAGCAGTTTTTGTGGTTGTTTTTATTTCAGTATTACTTAACAGCATCGAGTTTTGAGCATCATTCATTTTAACAAACATTTCGGGGTCATTTTTACCCCAACTTATTACCTCCATTCTAACATCAGCAACTCCTGCCCTAACAAAACCAAGAACTTCGGCAACACCTTTCGACACATCTAAATGACGACCTTCAATAAAAGGTCCACGGTCGTTTATCCGAACAATTGCCGAACGACTATTGTTTAAATTTGTTACTTTTACTATGGTGTGGAAGGGCCAATAGCGATGGGCTGCTGTCATTTGTGATGGTCGGAAAATTTCACCATTTGCAGTGTGATTTCCTGCGAACTCGTTTCCATAAAACGAGGCTTTACCATAAAATACTCGCCCTTCGTTTTCAGCCGAAGTAAACACTTGCGAATAAATTCTTATCGTACTAAATAGAAGTAAAAAATATAGTAGACAAATTCTAAATTGTGCTTTACATTTGAACATAATTTTCACCTTACTGTTTTGAAATCAAAACATTTTAAATTTAAACCGACTTTTATATACGAAAAAATTATATTTTAGTTTCAAAAAATAAATTAACCAAACTATTAACCCATGGAAAACAAAAGCATTAAAGGCACAAAAACCGAAAAAAATCTTTTAAAATCATTTGCAGGCGAGTCGCAAGCCAAAAATCGTTACACTTTCTTTGCAAAAACTGCTCGAAAAGAAGGTTACGAACAAATTGCAGGATTTTTTGAAGAAACTGCCAAACAAGAAGAACAACATGCAAAAATATTCTTTGGATTTTTAGAAGGTGGTATGGTAGAAATTACAGCTTCGTATCCAGCTGGAGTTATTTCAACTACTGCCGAAAACCTTAAAGCTGCTGCCGATGGCGAAAACGAAGAATGGTCATTACTCTACCCCGAATTTGCCGAAATTGCCAAAGAAGAAGGTTTTCCAAAAATTGCTACCAAGTATAAAATGATTGCTCAAGTTGAAGCTCATCACGAAAAAAGATATCGTAAACTACTCGAAAACATGGAAAAAGAGATGGTTTTCAAAAAAGAAAAAACAGAAAAATGGATGTGTCGCAAATGTGGTTTTGTTTATGAAGGTGTAAAAGCTTTGGCAAATTGTCCTGCTTGTGATCACCCTCAAGCATACTTTGAAATACTAAACGAAAATTATTAAATCAACTTAAACTCATCTGATGACTTTGAGTCATCAGATGAGTTGATTAGTTTCTTGAATATTCTTGGTTTTTCATTGCAAAACACTGTGTAAATCTATTTTTTTGCCACAAAGACTCCAAGCCACTAAGATTCACTAAGTTTTCTTCGTGTAACTTTATGCCTTCGAGCCCATCCACGACTGGTAAATTTATCCGCCTTGGTGAACTTCGTGGCTATTTTCTGTCAAAAATAATGCATCTAATATGTAATTTTAAAAGAACAAGTTTCACTATGTTGCACAGAGTGCACACAGTGTTACACTATGTTTTATAGTTTACCACTATGCTACATTGTGTAATTACTTCCTTTATAAAGAGAATCAAAATAGATTCAAATCAAATATCCATCGCTAATAACAATACTTATAATGGCGGAGATTTCCTTGTGCAACTTTGTGCCTTTGTGCCCATCCACGGCTGGTAAATTTATCCGCCTTGGTGGACTTAGTGGCGTATTTTTAATTATTATCATGCTCGTTTAATATCCATTTCCAAGCCGAAATAACCTTTATTTTTTTATTTTTTTCGTAAAATTCCATCTCTTCATCCATGGTGATAATGGTACCCTCATCCAGATTATATAAATTTAAAGCTTCTATTAAGCCTTGAATTTCTCTCTTTTTTGCATCTTCATCGGCTAAAGTGTAACAAACCTGAATCGCTTCTATAATCACATTGTTTTCGCGAATAATAAAATCACATTCAAACTGTTGGTTGTGATAAAACAGATCTTTTCCAAGCCTTTTTAAATGAATAAAAATTTTATTTTCTAAAAGTCTACCATTGTTTTCCGAAAATGCAAATCCTAACTTGTTAACCAATGCATTGTCGATAAAATATGTTTTTTTTGGATTTTGAATTTGCTTTTTTAAAGAATAATCGAACTTGTTTACTTGAAAAAAGAGATATGTATTGGCAATAAAATCTATATAATTCTTTATGGTCGAAGCACTTTTAATCCCAACTATTTTTGCTAAGGAATTATAAGATGACAATTTAGAAACATTACTTGCCAAGTAAAAAACTAATTCCAATATTTCACGCTCGTTGGTCAATTTGTTTCTAATCATAACATCCCTATATAATATGCTTTCGTATAGAGATTTCAAATATTCCTTATTTTTGTTTTCAAGATATTGAGG
>CAZFPO010000125.1:0-2654 GCA_964521105.1 uncultured Lentimicrobiaceae bacterium
ATCCATAAAAAATGTCATTCCGATCCGTCGGCTGACGGAGAGGAATCCTGACAGCAGAAGGAAGTCTTAACTGCGATTGGAGTTTTTGACCGTGAAAGTAGGCTTTTATAGCCGTGGTGGTTTTAACCGCCGAAGGAGGTCTCATCGTAATGAAAATTATTGGACTATCTTATATTTCAATTTGGTATAACATAAATTTCCATTTTGAACCAGAGTGAAGAATCTGTTACTTAAAATTGTACAACAATAGCTTTTGGTTATCTTTGCAACTTTATTTGAAGTTTTAAAGTCAATTATGGCTTTAATTATAACAGTAGTGCATATTATGATTAACAATCCAATTAACCAACGCAGAACTTTCGGAATTATAAGTCATCCCGATGCAGGAAAAACAACCTTAACCGAAAAACTATTGCTTTTTGGTGGAGCTATTAAAACAGCCGGAGCCGTTAAAAACAATAAAATCACCAAAACGGCGACTTCCGATTTTATGGAAATCGAGAAACAAAGAGGTATTTCGGTCGCAACATCAGTCATGGGTTTCGAGTACAATGGATTTAAAATAAATATTTTAGACACGCCTGGACACAAGGATTTTGCCGAAGACACCTATCGAACATTAACTGCTGTGGATAGTGTTATACTTGTTGTTGATTCAGCTAAAGGAGTAGAAGAGCAAACCCGTAAACTGATGGAAGTGTGCCGAATGAGAAACACTCCGGTAATAGTTTTTATCAACAAGCTCGACCGCGAAGGACAAGACCCTTTTTCGTTACTTGATGAGATAGAACGTGAACTAAAAATTCACACTCGACCTTTAACGTGGCCCATTGGTATGGGAAATACATTTAAAGGAGTTTATAGTATTTATGATAAAAATCTTCAACTTTTTTCGGCAAATAAAACCGAAATTTCGGACGATAAAATAGCTTTTGAAGACATTAATAATCCAAAATTAGACGAAATTATTGGAAACGCTCCCTCCACTAAATTGCGTGATGATATTGGTTTTATTGAAGAGCTTTATGAACCCTTCGATAAAAGTTTATATCTTGACGGACTTTTAGCCCCTGTTTTTTTTGGAAGTGCTATTAATAATTTTGGAGTTCAGGAGTTGTTAGATACCTTTATTCGCATTGCTCCTTCTCCTTTAGGGCGAAACTCTGATACTAGATATGTAAATCCAGATGAAAAAACATTCTCGGGATTTATTTTTAAAATTCATGCCAACCTCGACCCAAATCACCGCGACAGAATTGCATTTTGCCGTATTGTTTCGGGCGAATTTGAACGCAATAAATTTTATTATCACAACCGTTTGAATAAAAACGTTCGATTTTCGAATCCAACCAGCTTTATGGCAAACGAAAAAACGGTCGTTGAAACCTCATCTCCTGGTGATGTAGTTGGTTTATACGACACCGGAATTTTTAAAATTGGAGATACATTAACCGAAGGGGAACAAATGAATTTTCAGGGAATTCCAAGTTTTTCACCCGAAATATTCAAGGAATTAATAAATAAAGACCCTTTTAAAACCAAACAACTCGAAAAAGGCATCCGACAACTTACCGATGAGGGAGTTGCACAACTTTTCGTTCAACAACCTGGAAATATTAAAATTGTTGGAACCGTTGGCGAATTACAATTTGAAGTAATTCAATTCCGATTATTACACGAATATAGTGCAGCTTGTACATTTCAGCATTTAAGTTATTATAAAGCCTGCTGGATAACAAGTTCCGACAAAAAAGAATTAGACCGTTTTATGATCATGAAAAGTCGTTTGATTGCCTACGACAAAGAAGAACTTCCTGTTTATCTTGCCGAAAGTGCATGGATGCTTAAAACCACTCAGGAATCATTTCCAAAAATTGAATTCCATTTTACTTCCGAATTTAAAACCGACCAAAAAATCATCGGTGAAGCTTCATATTGGAAATAATTTTAATTTTCGAGTTATGGCAAAAACAAACATCAAAAAAACGGAATGGGAAGGCGGAAACATGATTTATCCGCTTCCGGCATTAATGATAAGTTGTGGCAACGATGAACTTGGAATAAATATCATTACCGTTTCGTGGGGAGGAACAATTTGTACAAAACCACCGATGTGTTCCATTTCGGTTCGTCCCGAACGGTATTCGTACGAACTAATAAAAAAAACGGGTGAATTTGTGGTAAATTTATCCACGCTTGAACTAGCAAGAGCGACCGATTGGTGTGGCGTGCGTTCGGGTCGTGATGTTGATAAATTTAAAGAGATGAAACTCACTCCGGTAAAATCATCGAAAGTGTCAGCTCCCATGATTTTAGAATCGCCCGTAAATTTAGAATGTATTGTAAAAGAGATGTTGCCCTTGGGTAGCCACCACATGTTTTTAGCCGAAATAGTTGCGGTTCATGTAAATTCAGAACTGATTAATCCTGAGACCGATGCATTACAGCTTTTTAAAGCCGAATTGATTCACTATTCGCACGGATTTTATTACAAACAAGGAGAACAAATTGGTCGGTTCGGATTTTCGGTAAAGAAAAAATAAATGTAATAATGACCCATTAATTTTTTAATTAATTGTATCTTTGGCTTATTCATTTGTTTTGTTGTAATTTAAAAATTTATACCCATGAAAAAAACAATTTTATTAATGGCA
>CAZFPO010000125.1:2754-8141 GCA_964521105.1 uncultured Lentimicrobiaceae bacterium
AAATTTTCTGATTTGCCTCAAGCGGTAAAAGATGCTATTGCCAAAGATTTTGCAGGTTACAAAATCGAAGAGATTGAAAAAGTAGAAAAAAAAGGAGTTATTAGCTATGAAATGGAAGTTGAAAAAGGCAAGATGGAATATGAATTAACGTATGACCTAAACGGAAAATTACTCAATAAAGAGGAAAAAAAGAAAGGTAAAAACAAGGATTAACATAAAACAAGGTTATGACGGAACAAAATAAAATTGAATGTTGCCCACCATTTGATGCGGAAAAATGGAACGAAAAGTTTTTTGAATGGGAAAATAAAAAATTTATTAAAGACAAGGTTTGCACCTTTTTGAATATGCCAATAAATTTTGGCTCGGCAATGAAACGATTAGATGCTAAAGTGCGAAATTCTGATGCTGTTGTTCCGGATTGGCTATGCTTGTCTGACCACACTTCATCATGGAATATGGATTTATATCTTGCTGTTGACAAAGAAATAGAAGGTGCCGAAAACGTAGTATTAAGCGGAATTTTTTTTAGTAAAGTATTTGAAGGGTCCTTTAAAGATACCGGAAAATGGTATAAAGATTTCTTTACAAATGCCAAAACAAAAGGATTGAACGTTAATAAAGTATATGCTTGGTACACTACATGCCCCAAATGTGCTAAAAAATATGGCAAAAATTACGTGGTATTAATAGGAAAATTAGAGCAAGTTGGAAATTTAGAAAAATAAACAACAGAGTCCCATTCTGGAAACTCTGATGATGAAAAAAATGTGCTGGTACTAAGTCGTGCCCCGACTTATAGTCGGAGTACGACTATAAGAATATGTGAAATCAACTTAAAAAAAATCTACTTAGCACTTTTTCTTGTAATTTCGTAGCATAAAATTTTTGTTATGATTGCATATATTACTTGGAATATCGACCCAGTTATTGTTCAGTTAGGTTCACTTGGAATTCGTTGGTATGGGGTGTTGTTAGCAACGGGCTTCTTTTTGAGTTATTTAACCCTTGGAAAAATATTTAAAAAAGAAAATCTTTCGCAGGAATTGCTCGATCGTTTTGCTCTTTGGCTTGTATTAGCAACCGTAGTTGGTTTGCGTCTTGGTCATGTTCTTTTTTACGAACCAGCCTATTATTTTGCTCATCCCGGCGAAATCATAATGGTTTGGAATGGTGGATTAGCTAGTCATGGAGCCGTAATTGGCATTATTTCGTACTTGATTTATTTCACATTAAAACACAAAATGAATCCTCTTTGGCTATTCGACAGAGTTTCGGCAGTAGTGCCAATTGCTGCAGGAATGGTTCGTATTGGCAATTTAATGAATTCCGAAATATATGGAACACCAACCGATGTTCCATGGGCTTTTGTTTTTGTTCGCGAAGATTTATTACCTCGCCATCCATCTCAAATTTACGAAGCAATTGTCTATTTTTCCTTGTTTGCTTTTTTTGTATGGTATTATAAAAAGCTAAATGGGAAAATTCCTGCTGGACGTTTTACAGGGCTAATTTTAACTGTAATTTTCACTGCTCGCTTTTTCATCGAGTTTGTAAAAGATGTGCAAGTTGATTTTGAAAAAGGAATGTCGTTAAACATGGGACAATGGCTCAGTATTCCGTTTATTTTAATTGGAATTGCCTTGCTAATTTATTCGTACAAAGCCAAAAGCATTCCTTCATACACCGAACCTGTTACTAAACCCAATAAGAAGTAAAATGTTTGTAATAAACGCAATAGTATGGTCCTTTCAGCCCGAAATAGTTACATTTTTAGGCATCACTCTTCGTTGGTACGGGATGTTATTTGCAGCCGCATTCGTGTTGGGATACTATTTAACCCGAAAAGATCTTTTAATACAAAATTTTAGCGATAAAGCCATCGATGTGTGGTTGGTTTATATGCTTATTGGAGCTATTGTTGGCGCCCGATTAGGTCACTGCTTTTTTTATGAACCTGAGTATTTTTTAGCTCACCCAATCGAAATTTTTAAAACCTGGAATGGAGGATTAGCCAGTCATGGTGGTGCCATTGGAATTTTAATAACACTGGGAATATTTGCTTATCGAAATAAAATTTCCTATTTGTGGACGATAGACACTATTGCAAGCGTTACAGCCCTAGGTGGTATGTTTATTCGTATAGGAAATTTAATGAATTCCGAAATAATTGGTAAAGCATCGGATATGCCTTGGGCTTTTATTTTTCCAAATGTCGACCAAGTTCCCCGCCACCCCACTCAGTTGTACGAAGCCATTTGTTACTTTTTAATCTTTTTATTTCTTCAATTCTTGCATAAAAAATATCAAACTCGGGCACCTCATGGTTTTCGTATTTCATGGTTTTTGGTACTCGTTTTTGGAACACGTATTTTTATTGAATTCTTCAAAGAACCTCAGGAATCGTTTGAAGCAAATATGGTTTTAAATATGGGACAATGGTTAAGTGTTCCTTTCGTGTTGGCGGGTTCAATATTTTTAGTATTTTTATATCGAAAAATTAAAACAACAGAAAATGTATAAATTAGTATTAATCAGACATGGTGAAAGCACCTGGAATAAAGAAAATCGTTTTACAGGTTGGACAGATGTTGACTTGTCGGAACGAGGCTTGAATGAAGCTGCTGAGGCAGGGAAAATATTAAAAGAAAAAGGTTTTGAATTTAGATTTGCATACACTTCATTTTTGAAAAGAGCCATAAAAACACTGAATATTTTACTCGAAGAGATGGATTTAATGTGGATTCCTGTGGAAAAATCGTGGCGATTAAACGAAAAAAGCTATGGATTACTACAAGGTTTAAACAAACGCGAAACAGTCGAAAAATACGGCGATGAACAAGTTTTGTTGTGGCGACGTAGCTACAACGTTCGACCACCCGAACTCCCCATTGATGACCCTCGACATCCCATAAACGATGATCGCTACAAAAACATTGGCGAAGCTGGCTCTGCTCCAGCTACCGAAGCTCTTTGCGACACGGTTGACCGTATTGTGCCCTACTGGGAAAACAACATCGCCAAAATGCTTAAAAAACACGAGCAAGTGATTGTGGCAGCTCACGGGAATAGCTTGCGAGGAATTATCAAACATTTAAAAAACATTAGCGACACAGATATTTTGACCCTAAATTTACCAACTGGAATTCCTTATGTTTTTGAATTTGACGATAAAATGAATCTTATTAAAGACTATTTTTTAGCCGATGAAGAAACCCTAAAAAAACTTATGGACGAAGTGGCTAATCAAGGTAAAAAATAATTACAACAAATGAATCATTGGGTAATTCCTGATATACATGGGTGTTTTTTAACACTAAAATCTTTAGTTGAAAAAAAAATTATACCAACTAAAGAAGATACTATTACTTTTTTAGGTGATTATATTGATCGGGGTCCTCGTTCAAAACAGGTAATTGATTATATCATTGATTTAGAACATAATTTTCCAAACATTAATTGTATTAGAGGTAATCACGAAGAATTTATGATTGAAGCCTATTATTCTGAACAAAACAAAAAATGGCATTCGGTTTTTGGCAGAAATGAAAATTTGGGGCTATGGAAAAGCGTTGGTGGTTCACAAACATTAAAAAGTTTTGGGATTACTAAAGCGAAAGATATTCCCAAAAAATACATTGACTGGCTTGAAAAATTAAAGTTTTATGTTGAAACCGAAAAATTCATTATTGTTCATGCTGGATTAAATTTTGAAGTTGAAGATCCTTTTTCGGATAAAATTGCAATGACGAGTTTGCGAAATTTTGATGTAGATTTAATAAAAACTGGAAATCGAAGAGTAATTCATGGTCATGTTCCTTTAAGTATCGATTTTATTGAATCGCTTATTGAGAATGAAAAATCGCCTTATATAGCCATCGACAACGGTTGTTATAACAGGGATAAGGTTAATATGGGGAACTTGCTGGCATTAGAAATTAACAGTTTGAGAGTTGTTAAACAGCACAATATTGATATTATTTAGAAATTTAAAAAAAAAAATATGAGTGAAAAAATTTCGACTTTTGTAAAACCGGGTGTTGCAACCGGAAAAGAGGTACAAGAAATCTTTAGAATTGCACGAGCAAATAAATTTGCTATCCCTGCTGTTAATGTAGTTGGAACCAATTCGGTTAATGGGGTTATGGAGGCTGCCAAAGAGGTAAATTCGCCAATTATTGTTCAATTTTCGAATGGTGGTGCAGTTTTTTATGCCGGTAAAGCATTAAAAAACGAGAATGAAAAAGTGGCAATTGCTGGAGCAATCTCTGGTGCCCAACACATTCATTTATTAGCCGAACAATATGGTATTCCAGTAATAATTCATACCGATCATGCGGCAAAAAAATTACTACCTTGGATTGACGGTTTACTTGACGCTGGCGAAGCTTTTTATAAAGTTCACGGCAAACCGCTTTTCAGTTCGCACATGCTCGATTTATCCGAAGAACCCTTGCACGAAAATATTGAGATTTGTAAAAAATACCTCAGCCGAATGAGCAAAATTGGAATGACATTAGAAATTGAACTTGGTATTACTGGTGGCGAAGAAGACGGTGTTGACAATTCTGGAATCGACAGTTCAAAACTTTATACCCAACCCGAAGATGTATCGTTTGCTTACGAAGAATTGATAAAAATTAGCAACCAATTTACCATTGCTGCCTCATTCGGAAATGTTCATGGTGTTTATAAACCCGGTAATGTGAAACTTGAACCTGTTATTTTGAAAAATTCTCAGGAATACATTCAAAAGAAATTCAAAACCGAAGCTAATCCTGTGAATTTTGTTTTCCATGGTGGATCTGGTTCCGAACCCGAAAAAATCAAAGAAGCCATTTCGTATGGTGTGATTAAAATGAACATCGACACCGATACGCAATGGGCATATTGGGACGGCATTAAAAACTATTACAAAGCAAAAGAAGCTTACTTGCAAGGTCAAATCGGAAACCCCGATGGCGACGAGAAACCCAACAAAAAATATTACGACCCAAGAGCATGGTTGCGTGAAGGTGAAAAAACCTTGGTCGCTCGTTTAAAACAAGCGTTTGAAGATTTAAACGCGATAGATAGGTTTTAATATTTTTTAAACACTACTGACCGACTAGAAGTTTAAGACCTCCTTCGGCGGTTAAAACCTCCTTCGGCGGTTAAAACCTCCTTCGGCGGTTAAAACCTCCTACGGCGGTTAAAACCTCCTACGGCGGTTAAAATTCATCGCTTCGCTCTGATTGACAACGTGCAATTATGCTACTTAAAAATTTTATGAATTAACCAGTATGTTTATCCACTACGTGGAATTTTTATACATTAAACTTGATTTTTTATTAATGTTTAAGTCCTAACGGACTATCAATTTATTGCCCGTAGGGCATAAACATTAA
>CAZFPO010000126.1:0-8070 GCA_964521105.1 uncultured Lentimicrobiaceae bacterium
GTAGAGGTTCAATGGTTGAAAATTAAACTATCAACCCAATTATAGAAAACAGCCATCAAATTTTAAAACACTGCTACGTCAATATTTTTTGTAAACGTTACAATAATGAAGATACCTACTCCAAACATTATTTACATAAATAAGTGTTTGTTTACCGTAATGATAACCGCTTTTAACTTCTGGTAAATTGTAGTACTTGGGCATAGATTTTAGCACCAAACACGAATCGACATTGTGGTCCCAAATGTTTGGATTTTTTCCAACTTTTTTTGCTATCACCCGTGCATCGTCAACATGTCCGATTCCTGCACGAAAAGCAGCCACAATAATTTTCCAAAGTTGTTCTTTGTCGGTTATCTCTTTTTCGTATCTTTCTTCCATGTTTCGGATAAGTTTAGCACCTCTAATAATTTGCTCGTCTCCACTTAAACCCTCTTCAATTCCAAATTGTTCGGCAGTACCAGGCATAATTTGAAGAATGCCAAAACTTCCGCCCACACCTATTAAACCATCTTGAAACTTCGATTCCTGATAAATTATCGAAGCATACAAACGCCAATCCCAATGATATTTTTTGCTTATTTTTTTTAGCGTTTTATCATAAATGGATAATTGTCGGTTGTTTCGATTATTCATAGTGGTAGTAAATCCAACCGATGAATAAGTAACAGTATAATACTTTTTGTATAAGTTTTTATAATCATCAGTAGTAATATATTTTTTTAACCAAGTATTCAAACTGTCCATTAAAATTTTATTTTTAGGGTTAGCAACCCACGATAAATTAATGGTATCCGAAAGAATAACCGAACAATCAATATTGTCGTAATAATTTGCATATACTTTAGCTGATTTTTCTTCACAAACCGTATAATCAATAGTTTTATTTGAAACTAACTCAATTAAATTTTCAATACTATTATCATTTTTAAAAATATAAATTGGTCTAAAATTCTGATGAATGAGAATGGAATTTATATAGTCAGGGTATGCACTTTGTGATGGCAAACAGATTGGTTTACCGTTGATATCATTTAAATTATTAACGGTTAAGCTGTCCTTTTCTCGGCGTTGAATTAAAACAATTCGTGATTTTGAGTGAGGTTCACTAAATAAAAAAAACATATTTCTTAGGGCTGTATTACTAAAGTTTCCAGCAAGAATATCCGATTTTGACGAAATTAATGACTCAAAATCTTCGGCAGTATTATTTCTGGTTTCAATTTTTAACGCCAAGCCCATGTGTTTTGCAAAAGCACTAAGTAATTCGAGCTGAAAACCCATGGGTTTTCCTTTATAAATATAATAATCAATACTATTATAATTAAGAGTAACAGTAAGTTGCTTACTTTTCATCAATGAGTCGAACCATTGTTGATTAATTTCTTCTTGATTTATATCAAAATGCGAGAGGCATGATGTAAAAACAAAAGCTATTATGAAATATGTAAGCGTTTTTTTCATCAATTAATAAAAGTGCAAATATACGATTTTTTGATAATCAACACATTAAGCGAATAACAAATAAAACAATAAAAAAAAATAAGTTATAAAATTTTTTTTAATTTTCTTTTTTATACTTTTGAAATTAATAAAAAAATTAAGTTAACCCTTATGAAAAAATTTTTAACAAACAACCGCCAAACAATCGTAGCATTTGTTTTTATTTTTCTTTTAGTTTCAATATATTCGCTCACAGCTTTTGCACGAGTTGGTGGCGGTGGTGGACATTCGGGTAGTGGTGGTGGCGGTGAAGGAATTGGTGAGTTAATTGGAATTTTAATTTACGTTTTCATGTTAATTCCGTTTCCTTGGAACATTGTAACTATTGTAATTTTAATTGTTCTTGCATGGTGGGGTAGTAAAAAGCAAAAACAACAATCGGTACTTAACCAATTACCTACCGAAAACATGGGCGAAAAACAAAAAATAATTTCGGATTACATTCAAAAAAATCCGAATTTCAAGCCCGAAGCTTTTAAAGCTAAGGTAAAACAAGCATTTACCGAAATTCAAGATGCATGGATGCAAAAAGACATGAAAAAAGTTCGAAAATATATATCCGATGGAATGTATCAACGCCTAAATATTCAATTTAAAATGATGAATATTTTGGAACAAACAAATACGATTGAAAATTTGGTGGTTAAAAATATTATTATTGATAAAATTGAATCCGATGGTGCGTTTGATATAATGCATGTAGCCATTCACGCTTCGATTGTGGATAAATTTGTAAGTAAAAAATACGCTTCCTTAAACTCTGGAGGTTCGGAAGAATTTGTGGAATATTGGTCGTTTATTAAAAAGAAATCGGCAAAAGAATCGGATCTATTCGGTTCGCAAAATTGTCCAAATTGTGGAGCGCAATTGCCCGAAAATGCTGGAGATGTAAGTCAATGCCCGTATTGTAAAACCATTACAAATCTGGGAGATTACGACTGGATTTTATCCGAAATTACACAAGCCGACGATTATATTGGCAACTATTCAAAGGCTTCAAAAGGGTCTGCTTTTGCCTATAAAATCAACGAACTTTGCAAATCGAATCCTGATTTTTCGATTCAAAACATTGAAGACAAAGCGAGTAATGGTTATTTGCAAATATTAACAGCGGTTGCTTTAAAACAGCCGTCAATTATGAGACGTTTTGTGTCCGACGAATTATATGACAAATTAAGTCAAAATAATTCTGGAGAAATTGTTTATAACCGTATTTATTTAAACGATGTTACCCTAATTGGAGCAAGTCAATCAAATAATAAAAACATTCTTTCCATTGCAATAAAATCAACCTACCAACGAGTTTCGCTTAAAGATGGAAAGATGAATTTGCTGGACCCAATTTTAGTTACCAAAACCGAAACCGTATTAATGAGTCGCGACATAAATGCTTTAGAATCTAAAGGTTCGCTATATGCTCATGTTTGTCCAGTTTGTGCAGGTCCTCTTAGCGACACAACAGACATTAAATGTCAATATTGTGGTAGCGAACTAAACAGTACAAAAACCGAGTGGATTATTACTGATGTTTTGGCATCCTCAGAATATAAAAGCTATTTCCAAGAGAACAAAGCCGACTTTGTTGCAAGTGTGGATGTCGATAAACTTGATAGTTTATTTGACGTTCGCGATTATGCGTTTAACAATGTATTGGTAATTATTGGTTCCGATGGTAATTTTGAACAATCGGAAAGAGAAATGGCTGAAAAAATTGCTAAAAAGTTTGGATATAATTTAGATAAGATTCAGCCGATGTTCGATATGGCTAAAAATAAAAGCTTAACGATTCGTATGCCCGACCATCCAAAGAAACAGCAAAAGATATTCAAATTAATGGAAAAAGCCGCATCTTGCGATGGAAATATTTCAAGCGAAGAAAAAGCCGTTTTAGAGAGTGTTAAACAGCAGTATAACATTCAGTAAAAACCCATTCATGACTTTTTCAGAGGACACTACTATACAGTTTTAAGCTGCTCTTTCAGAGCGATGTTAACTCTTGTTTGCTTCAACCCCGAAGCCTTGCTTCGGGTTGAAGTAAGTTCAGACTTTCAGCCTGAAAAAACCACTTTTGTCCGAAGTCTCAGACTTCGGACAAAAGTCAAATATCATAAACAAATCAAAATTATGGATGCGTTTAAAAAAGAACAGTTGAAGTAGATTTGTTCTCAACGGGTAGGATCATTTTTACATCCTTCGACCATTGAAAAGCGTAATTGTTATTTTTTTTCAGGGATTTCGATATCCTTAATATTTAGTTGTAGTGAAACATTTTTATTCCAAATATTCTCTTCGATATGATAACAAATATTAAATCTTTTTGAATCGATAACGTTTTCGTGGAAACATCCTAGGTTAAAAGCTATTGCTGGAATTGGATAACTTGGCATTTTGGAATGAACTACCGATAATTTTAAATGTTTTATGTCGTTATTCCCCATAACACGAGCCTGTCCATCGTCGTATACACCATTGGTAGCAAAAACTGGGTTCATGTTGCCTGGTCCAAAAGGTGCAAAATATTTTAGTTTGTCAAAAAAATCTTTGTTAATATCCGAAAGTTTAAGTTCGCTGTCGATTTCAATTTCGGGGCAAGTTGATTCTTCGGTAATTGTTGTTCTAACAACTTCTTCGAAAGCTTCGGTAAATAAAAATAAGTTTTCGGGCAAAAGAGAAAGTCCTGCAGCGTATTTATGACCACCAAAATGTTCTAATAGATGGGAGCATTTTTCGATGGCGTCGTAAATGTCAAAATCTTTAACCGAGCGAGCCGACCCTGTAATTAATCCGTTAGATTGAGTAAGCACAATGGTGGGGCGATAATATTGTTCCACCAAACGAGATGCAACAATTCCAATCACACCTTTGTGCCAATCGGGATTATACACAACCATAGATAGCTTAGATATAGAGCTTTTATCTTTTTTTATTTGTTCATTCGCTTCTTCAAAAGTTTCTTTATCTTTAACTTTTCTATCTTCGTTATATTGTTTAATTTTTTCGCCAATTTTAAATGTGGCATCAATTGATTCGGAAATAAGAAGTTTTACCGAGTTTCGTCCAGTATCCATTCGTCCAGCTGCATTAATTCGAGGACCGACAGTAAAAACGAGATCACTTATTGTAATTTCTTTATTAAAAATGGAGTTACAAGGGGGTTCAGAAGTTTCCGTTTTTTTGAGAGTGATGTTTTGTAAAATAGTAGCTTCGATGCCTGGTCGTGGATGTTCGTTAATAATTCGTAATCCATAATAAGCTAAAATTCTATTTTCGTCAACAATTGGAACGATGTCCGAGGCAATACTAATTACCACCAAATCTAAATATTGCAAAATATCTTTAAAAGGAATTTCTTTAAAAATTGAATAGGCCTGAATTAACTTAAATCCAACTCCGCAACCCGACAGTTCTTTAAATGGATATCTGCAATCTTCGCGTTTAGGGTCTAAAACTGCACATGCATTGGGTATTGTTTCTCCGGGTCGGTGGTGGTCACAAATAATAATATCGATGCCATATTTATTTGCTAAATTAACTTGCTCGTGAGCCTTAATTCCACAATCGAGCGCAATTATTAACTTAAACTCTTTTTCTTTGGCATATTCAATACCTTGAATTGAAATACCATAACCTTCAGTATATCTGTCGGGGACATAATATTCGAGATTTGATACATAATTTTTTAAAAAAGAAAAAACTAAAGCAACCGCCGAAGTGCCATCAACATCATAATCGCCATAGACAAGTATTTTTTCAGAATTGTCAATTGCTTTATCAATTCGAGCAACCGCCTTATCCATGTCTTTCATTAAAAATGGGTCGTAAAGCAATTTAAGTTGGGGTTTAAAAAAATCGAGGGCTTTTTCCTTTGAATTAATTCCTCGTTGAAGTAATAAACGAGTTAAAACCGGATGTAAATTATTCAATTGATTTGATAATTCTTCTATTTCGTTATTGTCTTGTTGATCAATTATGACCCAACGCTTTTTCATCTTTCCTTTTTACCGTTGGTAAAATTAGTTTATTTTTTTAAGTGATTTTGTTTATTATTCAGTTTTTAACACTTTTGTAAATTAATTTTTTCCAAATCAATTTTATTCTAATTAGTTAGGAAAAGTTTCAAAAATCCATGTTAACAAATCTTTATAAACTTCTTGCTTATTTAGTTCATTTATTATTTCATGTCGAGCATCCTCGTAAATTTTTATTTGAACCTTTGTTAATCCCTGTGATTCGAATAATTGTTTAACTTCCATTACCCCTTTTCCATAATTTCCAACTGGGTCGTCGGAACCAGAGGCAAGTAAAATAGGCAACGATTTATTCATTTTATTTATATTTTCATTCGCATGAATAAAATCGAGACCATTAATTAAATCTATAAAAAATGAATTAGGACAAACAAAACCACATAATGGATCATCTATATATTTTTTCACAATGGCTTCATCTCGAGATAAAAAATCAAATTTTGTTTTTCGATTTTTATACGTTTTATTGTACGAACCAAAGGTTAGATAATTTAGCAAATAACTAGGTGAAGTCGCTTTAAAAAGTGCTTTTTGAACATATGCTATGCTTTTGCCAAAACTCGATATTTTTCCAGGGTGACACCCAGTGCCCGATAAAATTAAAGCGTTTAATGCTTCGGGATATTTAATAGCAAATGTACGTGCTAAAAACGACCCCATGCTATGACCAAGCATTACATAGGGAATGTTGGGGTGTTTTTCTTTAATCGATTCTTCGATTGTTTTCAAGTCTTTTACTACATAATTCCACCCATCTGAGGTGTCAAAAAAACCAAGTTTTCCATCGGTTTGGGTAAAACCATGACCCCGATGGTCATTGGCAAACACAGAAATGCCATGGGAGCATAAAAAACGAGCAAAATCATCATATCTGTCGGCATACTCAGCCATTCCATGTACAATGTGAATAATTAGTTGTGGCTCTTTTTCTTCCTCAAACCAATGAATTAAATGGTTGTTTTTGCCATCGAATGTTTTAATGTAATCCGATTTTTTTCGTATCATATTATTATTTTTTTCTGAGAACAATTCTAAACGTAGTTCCTTTTCCTAATTGCGAAGATTTTACAAAAATATTTCCGCGGTGATATTTTTTCATGATTCTATACGCCAATGTTAATCCCAACCCCCATCCTCGTTTTTTAGAAGTAAAACCCGGTTTAAAAATTCTTTTAAATTCTTTTTTTGAAATTCCTTTTCCGTTATCCGAAATGTCGATAAATAGATGTTTTGTGTCAGAAATTATTTCAATTTGAATATTTCCTTCACCCGACATTGCATCCACCGCATTTTTGCATACATTTTCGATTACCCATTCGAAAAGGTATCGATTTAAGGGTAAAATTATGTCCTTTTCTTCGTTAGAATTAATATAAAAACTCACTTTTTTTGAAGTGCGATATTTAAAATAGTCCACAAATTCCCTAATAATTAAGTTTACGTTTTCGGGCTTAAGCTCAGGCGAAGAGCCAATTTTTGAAAATCGCTGGGTTACCACTTCTAAGCGATGAACATCTTTTTCGAGTTCTTTGATGATATCTTCACTAACATTTTGCAACCTCAACATTTCAATCCAGCCTAACAACGATGATAGCGGCGTGCCAAGTTGATGTGCTGTTTCCTTGGACATACCCACCCATACTTGGTCTTGTTCGGAACGCCGAGCAATGCTAAATAGCAAATAAGCAATTACTAGAAAAAAACCAATAGCACCAAATTGAACATACGGAAAATAGCGAAGTTGAGACAATAAAACCGACTCCTTGTATAATACATAGCTTTTACCTATTCCTGAAATTGAAATTTCGATGGGTGGATTATGATGTTCCATTTCGCTAATTAACGAATCGGTGAAATGTTGAGTTAAACTCGAATCAATGGTGATACTACCGGCGGAAATTATTTTTGTTTTTGTACTATCGGTGATAATAACAGGTACTGAGGCTGAATTTACAACTACTTCATTAAAAAATGATTCGATAATATCTTCTAAAACAACACGTAAATCGCTATAAATTTTCGATTCTTTATAATACAAATACATATAATGTTTCCCATAATAATTTATTGAGATAGGTTTGTATTCCGAAAACTCTTCGAGTAATTTTCCATCCAACACCTTAACCGTATCTAAACTAAAATCGACATTAACCGCTCCGTTGATGTTCATTTTTTCGTCGGTTAATATAACGGGTACCGTTTTATTGTTCGAAATAAGCTCAAGATAAAACGTAATGTCTTCGGATGAGCCAGCTTGAGCCAATTTATTATATGCTACTGCTAATAAACCTGCCCTACGGCGTTCTTCCTCACGTATTCGTTCAAAAAAATCGTTGGTATAATTTACTATAGCAGCTTTTCGCTGTATGGCATCAGCCCATATTTTTATTTTATTACGCTCTTCATTGGCAATACGATTTACAACTAAGTTGGAATATATTATGGATACCAAAAAAATGGACATCACTAAGAAAAATAAAAGCCATTTCCAACGCTGTTTTGTATAGTAAATATTCACAATGTTTTTATTTTAAAACAC
>CAZFPO010000127.1:0-7959 GCA_964521105.1 uncultured Lentimicrobiaceae bacterium
GGTGGTCCTCGAATATCACATGAATTAGCCAAAGAATTGGGCTATGATGCCGGATTTAGTATGAACTCTTATGCTGATGATGTAGCATCTTTTATTGCGCAGGAATTAAGCAGAAGAATTAACGGATAAAAAACATAAACAATGGATAAAAATCAAATTCGCGAAATAATCGCAAAACGTGTTGCATTGGAATTAAAAGATGGTGATGTTGTTAATTTAGGGATTGGCTTACCCACTTGTGTTCCAAACTATATACCTAAACACATTCAAGTAACTTTGCAATCCGAGAACGGTTTGCTTGGAATGGGACCTTCTCCTGAAGAAGGCAAACAAGATGAAAACCTCACAAATGCTGGCGGTGGATACATTACAGCTCTAAAAGGAGCAGCTTCGTTCGATAGTGCTACGTCTTTTTTAATCATTCGTGGTGGTCATGTTGATGTAACCGTTTTAGGAGCAATGCAAGTAGACGAAGAAGGAAATCTTGCCAACTGGATGATTCCTGGCAAAAAAACACCTGGTATGGGTGGAGCAATGGATTTAATTGTTGGTGCAAAACGAGTTATCCTCGCTATGGAACATACGGCAAATGGAAAAGCGAAAATTTTAAAAAAATGTACTTTGCCTTTAACTGCAGCCGGACAAGTAAACTTAATTGTTACCGAAATGGGTGTTATGGAAATTACACCCGAAGGCATCGTGCTGAAGGAACTTCATCCTGAATTCAGCGTGGAAGATATTAAAGCCAACACCGAAGCTGATCTAATTATCCCGAGTCAAATTCCTGCCATGAAAATGTAAAATGAATTTGATTTTTATTAAAATGCTTAAAATCTTAAAACATTATAATCATGAGTAAAATTTTTATCGTTGCTGCAAAACGGACAGCAATTGGAAAATTTGGAGGTTCACTCTCAAGTTTCAGTGCGGCTGAACTTGGAAGCATAGTTATCAAAAACATTTTGGAAGAAACAAAAGTTGATCCTTCAAAAATCAATGAAGTGGTTGTTGGAAACATTCTTTCGGCTGGTCAAAAACAAGGTATTGCCCGTCAGGCATCCATAAAAGGAGGTATTCCGCAAGAGGTTCCAGCATATGGGATTAACATGATTTGTGGAAGTGGGATGAAATCCATTTTAAACGCGTATGTTAACATTAAAGCTGGCGAAGCCGATTTAGTCCTTGCAGGTGGAACCGAATCGATGTCGGGAGCTATTTTTGCTCTTCCCGCCACCATTCGTAATGGCGTTAAAATGGGCGATTTAAAAATGGTTGACACCATGATTTTAGATGGTTTAACCGATGCTTTTTCGGATTTACACATGGGAATTACCGCCGAAAACATCGCCGAAAAATATGGAATTACACGTCAGGAACAAGATGCTTTTTCATATAAATCGCAACAAAATGCGGCTAAAGCCATCGACAGTGGAAAATTTAAAGATGAAATCGTTCCGGTTCAAATCGTAACAAAAAAAGAAACCATCATTTTCGACACCGATGAATTTGTAAACCGTTCTTCAACTCCCGAAAAACTCGCAGCTCTTCGTCCTGCATTCAAAAAAGATGGTACGGTAACCGCTGGAAATGCTTCAGGCATCAACGACGGTGCTTCATTTACCCTCATTGCATCCGAAGAAGCCGTTGAAAAATATGGACTTACACCTTTGGTTGAAATTGTTGCAGTTGGTCAAGGTGGAGTTGATCCTTCGATTATGGGTATGGGACCAGTTCCTGCAATTGGCAATGCACTTAGCAAAGCTAATATGAAATTAGCCGACATGGATATTCTGGAACTTAATGAAGCATTCGCGGCTCAATCGCTTGGAGTTATTACTCAACTTTGTACCAACCATAATGTTACAAGAGAATGGATTGATAAAGTTTGTAATATTAATGGTGGTGCAATCGCACTTGGTCACCCTATTGGAGCATCTGGAAACCGAATTACAGTTAGCTTAATCCACGAAATGAAACGCTCTAGTAAAAAATTCGGATTGGCTTCGTTATGTATTGGCGGCGGCATGGGAACTGCCATCATTTTAAAAAACGTTTAAAATTATTACACCTCTCTTACACCTCGCGAGTTTAACAACTTGCGAGGTGTAAATTATACAACAAGAGGTAACCAAATGAAATACAGCTCTGTACCTATCATTTATCCTACAAGTTCCAAGATAAATCATTAAAAATGGGACAGACATCCGGTTAATAAAACGAAAATTATTGTAAATTTGAAATTTGTAGAGTAGCAATGTAAATCAACCCCAAGTAAATACTAAGTAATACTTGGGTTATGTTTTTAAATCCATTTCAAAAACTAACACTATAAAAGGGGATATGAATAAATAAAAATAGAATTTAATAATTCAATTGGACAAATTGATATTCAAATGGTTATAATTATGAAAAATGTTCTAAAGATATTAGCACGTATGGATATTAGAAAAATTATTATCGCGGTAATGATTATTTTTTATTCATGCGATACAAAAATGAGTTAGATTGAATTGCAGGATTTGATCGAAACGACACACCAAATTGTATTCTATAAAGATAATATAATTAGAGTAAAAAAACCAAAAAGCGACGGAGAATGTTGCAGTAAAGTGCAACTATTAAACAAACAATTTGAAGTGATTAATGAAGTAGATTGCTTAGAACCCTATCCGTCAATTTTAATTGAAAATGACAGTATTATAATTTGTTATTCTATTTTTAAGTCAGATGAACATGCATTTAATGGGGAGTACGAATATAACAAAGATAAATTTAAAATGCTTGGAAATTATAAGTTATCCTATAAACTTCAGTATATTTTTGCAACAACATTGGGAGTGGATATTTTTGTAGATAGTATTGAACGAAACGGGCAAAATGTCACATTTTTAAAAGATCGTAAAATTATTGCCGTAAGAAGTGTTCAAGATTTATTTTATACGAATAATTATTTTTATTCTTTTAATATTCAAGACAGCATAAGAGAAACAATTAATTTCAAGCCAATAAATGATGATTTATTTGTAAGATTTTTTGAACAACTTAATACTCCTAATTGACAAACATTTTCAACCCTTGTTAGGTAAATGACATATAAGAAATGAGAAAAACTGTACAAAAAGGTTATGGACATGATAGGAACAATCCCAGTGGTGATAATGCAAAAAAGCAAGGAGATATTTATTTAAATAATAAACCAAAAAGATGATCAATTTTATTATAAAGTGTGTGTATGTGGTTTTAATTATTATTTTTTGCGAATCATGCAGATGTAAATATGATTTTAATAATCGTAATTATTGGACGACAGATACTATTTGTAATAATCAAAAAAAAATATACTTTAAAGAATATAATAAACTAAGTAAAGAAATGTTTTTTGATAAACTATCTGACATTAAGAGTATCGTTATCCTTGATACATTAGGTTTTGATTCATTAGAAATTTCAACTTATAATAACGGAATGATTCATTCAAAAATACCATATAAAAAAGGTGTAAAATATGGAATTGTCGAGTACTATTATGCAAATGGACAATTGCATTTTAGAGACAAATATATTGAAGGAAAAATAATTGATGGATTCAGTTATTCATTACATATAAATGGGGAAATTTCGCATTTTGGTAAAATGAAAGATGGATATCAATATGGAGTTTGGATATTAAATGATATTATGGGAGAACCAAATGCAAAAATTAAATATAAAAAACATGGTGTACCTTATAAATGGTATAAATGGGATGATGCAAAATGTAAATGGTATAAAACAAAACCCTTTTGAAAGAATACATCACGTTGAATTACTGAAACTAACCTTAAAAAAAAGGTGCGGATATCTGGTTAATAAAACGAAAATTATTGTAAATTTGAAGTTGTAAATATGTTCAAAAATACAATAGATAAAAAATGAAAAAAATTGTTTTATTATTAATAATTATTACTTCGACCCTTTTAAGTTTAAAAGGACAACAAACAATTTTTGTCAGGTCTGATTCCGTTCCCATTTATGAAATAGTACATGATGATTTAAAAAATGTACTAGATAGCTTTATTACAAATGAAAAAAAACAGAAATATTTTAATGATAGTATTGTTTTTAGAATAGGAACATTAGATATTTATGGAAATTCAATTGAAATCTCTCAGCCGATAGGAAACTCATTTTATGTGAAAGATAATTTTGAAACTTTTGGTTTATTATTTTATAATGGCTTTTTATTTCACATTGAGGGAAGATCAATAATTAGCGAAAAAATATTAAAAAAAACAAGAAGTAAACAAAAAACAATGATGGTTGATTTAAATTTTAATATAGACTATGATGAGATTTTTTTTGGAGAGTATTATAGAGTAACAACATGGATATATTGTTTAGTTGATAATAAATTGTTAAAGGTTTATAATTCTAACGACTATGAATAATAATAAAACAAACTAATATCACCATTTATGTTTTGCAGTGGAATTGCAAATGTTAAATTATACCAGTTAATTGGTTGTTGGGAAGTCGAAAAACGAGCATACTATAATTTAAACTTTTCTTTTCCAGGAAAATAAAAGCGTTTGCGCGCTACATCCTCCGGAAAAACAAAATATTCAATCAAAGCATTTGCACGTTCAACCCCTTCTTTGTCCAAAATTTTTGCTTCCACTTCGGCAATATTTTCCGTAAAACGAATTAATTTTGCGGTAATGGTAATTTTTCCATTATTGATAAACACCGATTTCAAATAATTGACATGCAGCGATTTGGTAACTCCCGAAGACCCAATTTTAACGGGTATTATCCAACTTCCAATTTCATCCATTAATGTGGCTTGAATGCCACCATGCAAATGATTGTGATATCCTTCGAAATCACTCTTTGGAATCCATTCTGCTTGAACTCCTTCTTCGGTTTCGAAAAACTCGAGTTGTAAGCCATTTTTATTATCTGGTGAACACCCGAAACAATTGTATCCGGGTATTTCGGCATATGCGTTATAAATTTTTCTCATTCCAAATTTTATTTATCGTTCCAACAAAATGTTTCACTTGCAATTATTCCTTTTGGTGTTTTTTCAAGCCGAGAGCATTCATTAAAATAATCGTGTCCATACATCAAAATATAATTTCCGTTGTAAGCTTCTTCTAAAAACAGCTCCTTATCTCGAAGGGTTTCCATGGGATGTATATCCTGGCTAGCAATATAAACCAACGATACATGTGCTTTTGTAGGAATAAAATCGGCGGTATAAGCCAATTTCCCTTTTTCGATATCCACAATAATTGCGATATGACCCAAGGAATGACCATTCGAGAATTTTAAGAAAATTTCATCATTGAATTTTCCCTCATTTTCAATTAAGTTTAGCCGACCTGAATTATAAAGTGGCATAAGATCTTCTTGAAAGAAAGCCTTTGTTTCGCGAATATTTGGATGTTGACTCGATTCCCAATTGGCTTTTGAGCAATGATAGCGTGCATTTGGGAAGCGTTCGCATAGCCTATTATTTTCGTCATAATAGGTAGCACCGCCCACGTGATCCCAATGAAGATGAGAAAAAATAATATCGGTAACATCTTCTGGATTTATTCCCTCATTCTTCAATCGTTTTAAAAAAAATTCCCTTTCGCTTGGCTGCGAATACGTATAATATTTTTCGCTTTGCTTATCCCCCATTCCAACATCAAATAAGATAATCCTATCTTCGGAACGTATTAATAAACAATTGGATACAACAGGAATCATATTGTTTTCATCGGGCTGAACAAACCTTGTCCATATCGATTTTGGAACCACACCAAAACATGTTCCTCCATCAATTTTCCAATATTCTGCAACTATCGAAGTAACTTTTGCCATATATTTTTTTTACAAACCTACTAATTTTTACAACTGCTTGCTCTATTGATTAGTTTTCATTTACTTTTGTAAACAAAATTATTAATTTTACTTTAAACCTAAATTATGAATATTCATTTTATAGCCATTGGTGGCAGTACGATGCACAATTTAGCCATTGCCTTGCACAATAAAGGATACAAAATTACGGGATCGGACGATGAAATATTTGAACCGGCAAAAAGCAGATTGGATAGGCTTGGAATTTTGCCAGAGCATTTTGGATGGTTTCCCGAAAAAATCACTTCAGATCTCGATGCCATTGTTTTAGGAATGCATGCCCGCGAGGATAATCCGGAATTGCTAAAAGCAAAAGAGTTGGGTATTAAAATTTATTCATTCCCTGAATTTTTATACGAGCAATCAAAAAACAAAAAACGGGTTGTAATTGGTGGAAGTCATGGCAAAACAACCATTACAGCGATGATTTTACATGTACTTCAACTTCAAAAAATAAAGTTTGATTACATGGTAGGAGCTCAACTCGACGGTTTTGATGTAATGGTAAAACTTAGCGAAGATGCTCCGGTAATTATTCTCGAAGGAGATGAATACCTGACATCACCCATTGACCGGCGTCCGAAATTTTGGGTTTATCAACCTCAAGTTGCCGTTATTAGTGGCATCGCATGGGATCATTATAATGTTTTTCCGACATTCGATATTTACAAAGATCAATTTCTGACTTTTGCTAACTTAATTCCAAATGATGGTGCATTAATTTATTGCAATCACGATGAAAACGTTTGTGAGGTAGCTTTAAAAGCAAGCTGTAAAACAAAAATCCCTTATGGAATTCCAGAATCAGAAATTAAAGATAACACCACCTTTATAAAATATCAAAACAAAAGTTATCCTTTATCGGTATTTGGTAATCACAATTTGATGAATATTGAAGCAGCACGAAATGTTTGCAATCAATTAGGAATCGAAAATGATGCGTTTTATTCAAGTATTTCGAGTTTTGCTGGGGCTTCTAAACGATTAGAAAAAATTGCAGAATCAACAGATTATGTTGTTTTTAAAGACTTTGCTCATTCTCCGT
This sequence comes from uncultured Lentimicrobiaceae bacterium, assembly GCA_964521105.1. Lineage (GTDB taxonomy): Bacteria > Bacteroidota > Bacteroidia > Bacteroidales > WCHB1-69 > JAQUGA01. Next base: position 6,935 of record CAZFPO010000127.1, read on the forward strand.
CAAAAGTAGCAGCAACCATTAATGCCGTTGCAGGTCAGTTTCCCGAAAAAGAACTTATAGCAGTGCTGGAGTTACACACATACAGCAGTTTGAATGCAGAATTTTTAGCACAATATAAAGGAGCAATGGACGAAGCCGATATACCCGTTGTTTATTTAGACAATCACGCTTTAGAGATAAAAAAACTTCCTCCTTTGAGTGTGGATATTATTCGCGAAAAATTTTGCAACCCTAAAATAAAAGTTTTCAACGAAAAGGTCTCTTTAGAAGAGTTTTTACATCAAATTTCGCCCAATAATAAAGCCTTTCTATTTATGAGTTCGGGTAATTTTGCCGGACTGAATTTAGTGGAAATTTATAAAACAAAATCTTAAATCAATTTAAAAGAATTTAACGTTTTATCAGTACACCAAAATTTGTATTAATTTTGTTTTATAATTAATTTTGAACAATCATTTTAAAAACAATACCATGAAAACAAGAATCTTCTATTTGTCAATTGTTTTATTTGCTATGAGCGCCAGTATTTTTGCTCAAAAAGCTCCGGCTATCAAATTTACTTCACTAACTTTCGACTATGGAATAATAAAAGAAGAAGAAGGAAAAAAAGAGTGCACTTTTGAATTCACTAATACCGGAAACGATGATTTATTAGTTACGAATGTTCGTGCATCTTGTGGTTGTACTACTTCTGATTTTACAAAAACACCGGTAAAACCTGGTAAAAAAGGTTATGTAAAAGCAACTTACGATCCCGCTAATCGTCCCGGCGAATTTAATAAATCCTTAACTGTAGTTACAAATGATCCAAATAATGAAAACATCAACCTTTTTATAAAAGGAAATGTTACTCCCAAACCAAAAACTAAATTAGACGAATATCCATTAGAACAAGGTCGTTTGCGTTTTGTTACCAACCATTTAAGTTTATATTTAACCAACACCCAAACCAAAACCGATACATTCCGAATTTACAACAACTCTGATATTGTAATGGAATTTAATTTCGAATCGGTTCCTCAACA
>CAZFPO010000128.1:0-4171 GCA_964521105.1 uncultured Lentimicrobiaceae bacterium
GCAACATACTCATCAAATATTGAGGGAAACAGTATTGATATTGACACTTATCTGAAAAATAAGTTATTTAAGGTTAGGTCAAAACCAAAGGAGATGAAGGAGATTGATGATTTGATTAATGCATACAACTTTGCAATGAAAAACAAATTAAGTAAAGCCACATTTTTAGAATCACATAAAATATTAAGCAAAACAGTTTTATCTCTTAACAGTCAAAAGGGAAAATTGCGAAATCAACAAGTTGGAATTTTTAGTAATGGCAAGTTGGAATATATGGCTGTTGAGCCCGAGTTTGTGGAAGAAGAATTCTCAAAATTATTTTGTGATATTGATTCTCTTTTGAATCGTATGTTGTCAACACCTGAAATATTTTACTATGCTTCGATGATACATCTTATTTTCGAAAAAATTCATCCTTTTATGGATGGCAATGGAAGAGCTGGACGATTGTTGGAAAAATGGTTTCTATCTGAAAAAATTGGCGAAAGTGCTTGGTCAATTCAAAACGAAAAATATTACTTAAAAAATCGCTCGCAATATTATCAAAACATTCATATCGGCTTTAATTACTATTCGTTAAAAATGGAAAGATGTATCCCATTTTTATTAATGTTACCCAATGCATTGAACTATGAAAAAAGAATTTAAAAAGAAAGAAACCAAGCCACTTGTTATTGATCCAATTACCGAACCTTCTAATTCGTGGATAAAAAATGAATATTTCCCTTTTTTAGCCATCATTATGTTGGTTTTTATTGCGTATGCAAACACGCTTACCCTCGAATACGCATTGGACGACAGACTTTTAATCACAGAAAATCAATATACAAAAAAAGGTGCAGCTGGAATTCCAGAAATTCTTACAAATGATGCATTTACCGGCTTTTTTGGAACAAAAAAATCATTGGTTGCTGGTGGTAGATACCGTCCGCTTACACAAGTTATGTTTGCTGTTGAATATCAGTTTTTTGGTCTCAATCCTTTCATTGGACATTTGATAAATCTTATTCTTTACTCCTTACTTTGTGTTTTATTATTTGCGATACTCCGAGAGTTATTTCAGTTTGAAAGTAAACGAAAATGGTATTTTTCGTTGGCTTTTTTATCAACCCTCATTTTTGCATTGCACCCAATTCACACCGAAGTAGTTGCAAATATTAAAGGAAGAGATGAAATTATTAGTTTGTTGGGGGCTTTAGCGGCTCTTTGGTTTGCAATCAAGTATGTAAAAAACCAGAAATTAATTGATGTATTTTGGATTTTCTTAGTTTTTTTAATTGGGGTTTTCTCAAAAGAAAATGCCTTAACTTTCATAGCAATTATCCCTTTAACGTTATTTTTCTTTTATAAACCCAAAGTTAGTGATTTTGCATTTGTTGTTTTCCCAATGCTATTAGCTAGTGGATTATTTTTAGTGGTCAGACAAATGGCGGTAGGAAGTATCTTAAATACCGAAATTGCTCCCGAAATTTTAAACAATCCATTTTTAAATGTCAACAAATCGTCCGAAATTGCAACTGTAATTTACACATGGTTTGTCTATCTAAAACTTATGATTTTTCCTCATCCATTAACCCACGATTATTATCCCTTTCAAATTCCATATTACCAATTTAATAATCCGTTAATAATTATATTGACATTATTTTTTGTAGGAATTGGCGTTTGGAGTACATTTAAGTTCTTCAAGAAAAGTTTGTTTGCATGGGCAGTAATGGTTGCTGTAGCTACTTTTTCGGTTCAATCAAACTTGCTTTTTAATTTAGGAACGTTTATGAACGAACGTTTTTTATTTGCTCCCAGCATTGGCTTGTCGGTTTTAATAGCCATGTTATTCTTGTTTTTATACGATAAATTTAAAAATAAACGACTCATTAAAGTGTTTTTTATCATTTTGATATTAGGCTATTCAGCCAAAACTATTAGTAGAAATATGGTTTGGAAAAATGACCGCACACTTTTTAGAACCGATGTTAAAGTTTCCAATAATAGCATCAAATGTAATGTTTCTGCAGGTGGAGTGAGCATCGAAATGGCTAAAGAAGCAAAAAATGCAGAAGAAAAAGCAAAACTTATTAAAGAGGGTTTAGAGTATCTTACAAAAGCTCAAAAATTACACCCTAAAAGCTTTTTTGCTTGGTTTTTAGCAGGCAATGGATATTCTGAAATGCAAAATTGGGAGATGGCTGTTTTTAATTTAAAAAACGCTTTAACGATAAATCCCGAGAGTTTTGAAGCCCGAAATAATTTAATGTATAATGCTCAACAAGCATATAATAGGGCACAATACATTGTAGCCATTGATGCGTATCAACATTTGTTAAAATTCAAACCCGATGATATTGATATTCAAATTACGTTAGCTCACGCACTTTCATACACAAACTTAGTTGATTCAGCGGTTCGTATGATTGATAGAATTATTGTAAATAATCCAAACGAAGCAAAAGCCTATTCAAAAAAAGGTGAAATTATGGGACGTGTTTATAACGATTTAAATAGTTCGGAGATTTATTTACTTAAAGCACTTTCGATAAACCCTAAAGATGCCTCAGCTAATGAAAATTTAGGAATTGTGTTGGGTATGAAAGGAAAATATTCCGAATCGTTAAACTATTTTTTCAATGCATTAAAAATCGATTCTACTCAATCAAGAATTTATTTGAACATTGCAGGAACCTATAAATTTATGGGAAATAAAGAAAAAGAGCTCGAATATACCAATAAAGCTCAACAATTAATATCAGGAAAATAATTCTCCATTAAACCCAGAATCAGCGATACAATCGCTGAAACGATTAAATGTTTCTAACTCAATTCGTTGATACGAATTGAAACAAACATTAAATCGGGATTAAACCCAAAAAATCAAGTAGTTCGATTTTTTCAAATCTCCTATTGATTAATTTGGGTTAAATTGGCAGAAAAAAAACCATTGTGGAACTCTGTGTGCACACTGTGGTACATTGTGTAACTTTTCTTTTGAAACAAAATTTGAATTGAATTTTTGACAATTAGCCACAAGGAAACGAAGTTTACCAGCTGTGGCTGGGCACAAAGATGCACAAAGAAAACTTAGTGAATCTTCATGTCCATCCGTGGCTAGTAAACTTAGAGTCTTTGTAGTAACGGTATAATCCAAATTTTCATAAGATTGAACATTTTTTATACTTTTAGGGTTTAAATTGGGTTAGATTTTAGGTAAAAAATCTTAACATAATTATCAACGTAAAACTATTTAATACAATCAGATAAATGAATTCAACGGAAATTCTTAAAGGTAAAAAAGGCATTATTTTCGGTGCTTTAGATGAGCAATCCATTGCATGGCAGGTGGCGTTAAAAGCTAAAAATGAAGGAGCCGAGTTTGTATTGAGCAATGCTCCTGTAGCACTTCGGAAAAAAGATATTTATAAACTGGCTGACATTACCAAATCGCAAGTAATAGGTGCAGACATAACTCAAATACCCGAAATTGAAGATTTATATACCGAAACCATGAAGATTTTTGGAGGAAAAATCGATTTCATTTTACATTCTGTAGGAATGTCGCCAAATGTTCGTAAAGGTATTCCGTATGAAGAACTCAATTACGATTATCTGATGAAAACCCTTGATGTGTCGGCAATTTCGTTACACAAAGTGTTATCGGTGGCAAAACGTATGGATTTAATTAATGATTGGGGTTCGGTAGTAACCTTGTCATATATCGCCGCACAACGTGTTTTTTCGAGTTATAGCGATATGTCGCAAGCCAAAGCCATGTTGGAATCTATCGTTCGACAATTTGGTTATCATTATGGAAGAACAAAAAAAGTGAGAATTAATTCGGTTTCTCAATCACCAACACAAACTACAGCAGGAACTGGCGTGTCTGGGTTTAATGCATTCTACTCGTATGCCAACGATATGTGTCCGCTAGGCAATGCTGATGCAGCATCATGTGCTGATTACTGTGTAACGCTTTTCTCTGATTATACACGAATGGTTACTATGCAAAATTTGTATCACGACGGCGGTTTCTCTGCTATGGGAATTAGTAACGTACTTATTGAAAAATATGCCGATTGTTATAATAATGACAAAAAATAAGATTCAAAATTTTAATTATCCGTTTCAAAAAATAGCAAAATTTAATGAAAGACTTTTCGCAACTCATACGCTATAGCTA
>CAZFPO010000128.1:4271-7825 GCA_964521105.1 uncultured Lentimicrobiaceae bacterium
AGTGATATTAAAGAGCAATTTCCGTTCATGCCAGTGGTTCTTTTAACACCTTTTTCGCGAGATGCCAGCCTAATTATTGATAAAGCAAATTTAGAGAAAATAGATTATGTTTTTAGTTGGCTAGGTGATGAAAATTTACTTCTAGCAATTGTAAAGTTGATTGAAGATAAAATGAACGCAGACAATGATTTACTCGAAATTGGAGTGCAAACCATTTTATTAGTTGAAGACTCCGTTCGATTCTATTCGGTTTACTTGCCAAATTTATATAAGCTCATTTTTCAACAATCAAAGCAATTTATGACCGAGGGACTAAATATTCCTCAACAAATGATGCGGATGCGTGGTCGTCCAAAAATCTTATTAGCAAACAATTATGAGCAGGCAATTGAATTGTTCGAAAAATATGAAAACAATATTTTAGGAGTTATTACCGACATTAGTTATAACAGAAATGGATTATTAGATAAAGAAGCTGGTTTGAAATTGACTGAAACCATAAAATCTAAAAATCCATTTGTGCCGGTATTGATTCAATCATCTGAAATTGATAATAAAGAAAAAGCCGATGCTTTGAATGCAGGTTTTATCGATAAAAACTCCAAATCATTATCAAATGAATTGAGCGATTTTGTGGATAGATATTTTGCATTCGGAGAATTTGTATTTTATGACCCAAAAAAGAAAAAGGAAGTTGCTCGAGCCGAAAATTTGAAAAAATTACAAGAATGTGTTATGACTATTTCGGATGAATCCTTACAGTATCATATCTCTGGAAATAATTTCTCGAAATGGCTTTATGCTCGAGCTATTTTTCCAATCGCCGAAATATTCAAGTCGCTTAGCCAAGAAGATTTTACTAATTTGACCGAGATTCGTCAATTTATTTTCGACTCTATTTCGTATTATCGTTTAAATAAATCAAAAGGAATTATAGCTGGATTTTATAAAGAACGATTTGATGAATATTTTAATTTTGCGAGAATTGGAGATGGCTCTATTGGTGGAAAGGGTAGAGGGTTAGCGTTTCTCGATTCGATGGTTAAACGAAACAAATGGATTGATAAATGGGAAAATACTATTGTGTCAATTCCTCCAACGGTGGTAGTTGGAGTGGATGTGTTTAGCGAATTTATGAAATTAAATAACTTATTTGATTTTATAAATGAAAGTCAAGATGATAAGGTTATATTAAAACGTTTTGTTCAATCAAAGTTTCCTGAACATATTTTAGATGATTTAAGAGCTTTTGTTCAAGTATTAAAAAAACCTATTGCAATTCGTTCGTCAAGTTTGCTCGAAGATTCACATTATCAGCCTTTTGCAGGCGTATACAGTACTTATATGATTCCGTTTTCGGAGAATAAGAAAAAAATGCTTTGTAATCTTCAATTAGCCATGAAAAGCGTCTATGCTTCTGTCTTTTACAAAAATAGTCGTCAATACATGGTTGCTACAAAAAATGTAATTGATGAAGAAAAAATGGGTTTGGTATTGCAAGAAGTTTGTGGAAATCAGCATGGAAACTTCTATTATCCAACTCTTTCTGGGGTTGGTCGCTCCTTAAATTTTTATCCTTTAGGTAACGAAAAACCGGAAGAAGGGGTGGTGAATTTAGCATTTGGATTGGGCAAAATAGTAGTTGATGGTGGTCAAACCCTGAGGTTTTCGCCAAAGTATCCCGAAAATATTTTACAACTATCATCGCCCGAAATGGTTTTAAAGGAAACTCAAAAAACATTTTATTCGCTTAGTTTAGATGTTGGTGCTTTTAAAGAAAGCATTGACGATGGGGTTAATATTGTGAAAAGAGAAATTGAAGAGGCTTTATCAGATGATAATATTGATTGGGTAACATCAACCTATGATTTTCAAAATAATTTAATTGTAGATGGCGATTATGTTAAGGGGAAAAAAGTGCTTACATTTTCTCGAATCCTGAAATATTCCAAATTTCCTTTAAGCGAAATTCTACAAACAATATTAAGTGTTGGGGCAATCGAAATGAATAAACCAATTGAAATTGAGTTTGCTGTCGAAATTTCGAACGATTCAAACAAAAATCATCGTTTTTATTTACTACAAATACGACCTATTGCGGATAATCATCAAATGATAAATGAAGATTTGCAAAAAATTGATAAAAGCGAACTCAGCATTTTTTGTGAAACCTCCATCGGAAATGGGATTATTAATGATTTATGTGATGTTGTTTTTGTTAAACAAAAAACGTTTAATGCAGCTAATAATTCATTGTTAGTAGACAAAATCGAAAAACTTAATACTCAATTATCTCAAGAATTTCGTAACTATATTTTAATCGGACCAGGCAGGTGGGGATCAAGTGATCCATGGTTAGGTATTCCTGTAAAATGGCCTCAAATTTCCAATGCTCGTTTAATTATTGAGTCGTCATTAGAAAATTATATGATTGATCCGAGTCAGGGAACTCATTTTTTTCAAAATTTAACTTCATTTAATGTTGGATATTTTACTATAAATCAACATCATAATAAAGGATTTATCGATTGGCAATATTTTGAAAATGCTTTTACGTTATACGAAGACGAATTTATAAAACATGTAAGATTTGACCACCCATTAATGGTGAAAATTGATGCGAAAAAAGGAATTGGCTGTGTTTTTAAATCTAACATTGGATGATTTTGTAATGAAATTATCAGAAATTTAAACTATTATGATTTTAAGTGAGATTTTTTAATGATTGATTAAATCATTTATATAAGAAAAGTGTTAATTATAATTACGTTAATAAATTTTTTTGTATTTTTGTAAATTAAATTCAAAAAGTTATGAAAAATATCGGTTTTTCCACGTTATTGATAGCTTTACTAATGACTATTTTTTTTATTTCTTGTCGAAAAGAAACTAAAAAAATTAACTTTTCGCTAGTTGCGAAAGAACACTCAGTTGCTCAAAACCTATTTGATGATGTGTTTAAACAAGTCGACAGAGCCTCAAAGTTACAAGACGACTCATGTAATGGACAAAAAACCGGCGAAGGTGTTTTTGTTGATGGTTGCAAAACAATTACGATAAGCTCGTTAGATGCTATTTTTCCAAAGCAAATAAAAGTTGATTTTGGTACGCAAAATTGTATGGGCAACGATGGTCGTAATCGTCGTGGAATTTTAAATTTTACCATTACTTCTTGGTATCGCGATTCGGGTTGTGTAATCACTGTTGTGCCAAATAATTACTATGTTAACGACTACAAGGTTCAAGGTACTAAAACGATAATTAATAACGGTCATAACGCAAATGGAAATTTAAATTATAATGTCAATGTTGATAACGCAACTATTACATCACCTCAAAATGAAGTATACACTTGGAGTACATCTCGAAATCATGAGTGGATTGAAGGAGAAAACACCCTTTTAAATCCATACGATGATGTCTACTTAATAAAAGGAAGTGCACACGGTGTAACGTCCGATCAAACTCCTTATACCATTACAATCGATAATCCATTAAATATTTAATGATTACTTAATGTTATACCTAAATTCATTTTTATAGCTAATTCCAGC
>CAZFPO010000129.1:0-7791 GCA_964521105.1 uncultured Lentimicrobiaceae bacterium
AAAACTCTAAGAGATTTTGACCTCTGAATATTTCCATATTATTGCTGTTTTTCTAAGTTACAAAGATATGAAAATAAATGATGACCTCTATAAATTTATTTTTTACCTTTGTGTATTAGACAACATTGTATTATACAATATTGTCTAATCAATAAACCTTAGATGGATGTTGGTTTATATCAAATTATAAAAATATTTTCTGATATAAAAACGTATTACATTTTTATCAAATATAAAGCTTTACTCCATTTTTTTATCACAACCTTAATTTTTCTCATTACACCAATTTTTAGTACTTTTGCCGTTCTAAAATATTTATAACGAGAAGTACCATGGAATACAACTTTATTGAAATTGAGCATAAGTGGCAACAATATTGGAGCGAACATAAAACATTTAAAGCAGATAATATTTCGGAAAAACCCAAATTTTATGTGTTAGACATGTTCCCTTATCCCTCAGGAGCAGGATTGCATGTGGGACACCCACTTGGTTACATTGCTTCGGATATATATGCACGCTACAAGCGATTACTTGGTTTCAATGTGTTGCATCCGATGGGCTACGATGCGTATGGTTTGCCAGCCGAACAATATGCCATCCAAACAGGACAGCATCCAGCAATAACTACCGAACAAAATCTTAAACGATACAGAGAACAATTAGATAAAATTGGTTTTTCTTTCGATTGGGACCGCGAAGTAAGAACCTGCGATCCTAGCTATTATAAATGGACACAATGGACTTTTATTCAATTATTTAATCACTGGTACAATAAAAACACAGATAAAGCGGAACCAATTTCACACATAATTCAATATTTTGAAAAAAATGGAAATCTTGATATTAATGCTGCTTGTTCTGAAGTTTCACAATTTACAGCTCAAGAATGGCTATCGTTAGGCGAAAAAGAGCAACAAGAAATTTTAATGAAATATCGTTTAACCTATTTATCAGACACTATGGTAAATTGGTGTCCTCAATTGGGCACAGTGTTAGCAAACGATGAGGTTGTTAATGGACTTTCCGAACGTGGCGGATTCCCGGTTGAACGTAAGCTGATGCGTCAATGGTCGCTTCGAATTACTGCTTATGCCGACCGTTTGTTAAAAGGATTAGATGAGCTAGATTGGTCGGATTCTATCAAAGAAATTCAACGCAATTGGATAGGACGTAGCGAAGGTGCTTCGGTAAATTTTAGCATTGAAGGCATTACCGAAAAAATGGAAGTTTTTACTACTCGTCCTGACACAATTTTTGGAGTTACATTTATGGTGTTTTGTCCCGAACATGAATTACTCGAAAAAATCACTTCGCCCGAGCAACGCGAAGAAGTAAAAAAATATATTGCTTGGGCAAAAAATCGTTCGGAACGTGAACGCCAAACAGAGGTAAAAAAAGTTAGGGGTGTCTTTACCGGAGCTTATGCAATAAATCCATTTAATGGGGTAAAAATTCCAATTTGGGTTTCTGAATACGTTCTTTCGGGATATGGTACAGGAGCTATTATGGCTGTTCCAGCACATGATAGTCGTGATTTTTCGTTTGCTCGTCATTTTAATCTTCCAATTGTTCAAGTGATAAGTAAAGCTGGTGAAACACCAACTAATCCAGACACATGGACAGAATCATACGATTCAAAAGAGGGAATTTGTATTAATTCCGATTTTATTACTGGAATGAGTGCAAAAGATGGTGCAAAAGCTGTTATCCAGAAAGTAGTAGATTTAAAAATAGGCTATGGTACAGTTAATTATCGATTAAGAGATGCAATTTTTAGTCGTCAACGATATTGGGGAGAACCTTTTCCAGTTTATTATAAAGATGGAATTCCATATATGCTTGATGTTAATGAGCTACCATTAGAGCTTCCTGAAGTGGATAAATATTTGCCTACTGAATCGGGAGAGCCACCCCTGGCAAGAGCAAAGAATTGGAAAACAAGCGAAGGTTATCATCTCGAAACCAATACAATGCCAGGTTTTGCAGGGTCAAGTGCTTATTATTTAAGATACATGGACCCAATGAATCATCAAGAAATTTTTTCAAAAGAAGCAAATCGTTATTGGGAAAATGTCGACCTATACGTGGGTGGGGCAGAACATGCAACAGGTCATCTACTATATGCTCGATTTTGGAATAAATTTTTATACGATATGGGCTTGTGTTGTAAAGAAGAGCCATTTAAAAAATTAATAAACCAAGGAATGATTCAAGGACGTTCAAACTTTGTTTATCGCATTAATGGAACGAATACATTTGTATCATTAGGGATTAAAGACAACTACGATACAACTCCATTACACGTAGATGTAAATATCGTAGATAATGATGTTTTAAATATTAATTCTTTCCGAAATTGGTTGCCAGAATATAAAAACGCAGAATTTATTCTCGAAAATGGTAAATATATTTGTGGTTGGGAAGTAGAAAAAATGTCGAAAACGAAATACAATGTACAAAACCCCGATGATTTAGTTGAAAAATATGGTGCCGACACCTTACGAATGTATGAAATGTTTTTAGGACCCCTTGAGCAATCGAAACCATGGGATACTAAAGGCATTGAGGGCGTTTTTCGATTCATTAAAAAATTTTGGCGTCTCTTTCACAATCAAGAAAATAGTTTTTTCGTATCCGATAATAAACCCAATATTGAAGAGTTAAAAGTATTGCATAAAACCATTAAAAAAATTAAGGAAGATACCGAACGTTTTTCATTTAATACGGCAATCAGCACGTTTATGATTTGCGTTAACGAACTAAGTGATTTAAAATGTAATAATAAAGAAATTTTCGAGCAACTTGTTATACTAATATCGCCTTATGCTCCTCATGTTGCAGAAGAACTTTGGCAAAAATTTGGATATAAGGAATCGGTTACGTTTGCAACCTTCCCAAAATATGATGAGCAATACTTGATTGAAAGCACCTTTAATTACCCGGTGTCGTTTAACGGTAAAATGCGATTTGTAATGCCTTTACCTGTGGATTTACCAATTTCTGAAATTGAAAAAACCGCACTTTCAGCTCCCGAATCGGCAAAATGGCTCGAAGGTAAAACTCCAAAAAAAGTGATTATTGTTCCTAAAAAAATCATAAATATTGTAATCTAGGTTGTTGTTCGAGTACGAAGTCGGAGACTTCATACAACTGGATGGTTGTACGAAGTCTCCGACTTCGTACTTCGTACAACAATATGGCACAGTTTTAGCACAATCATTTGCTTGTGAATTTTAAAACCCATAGCCATGAAAAAATCAATTTTACTGATAAGCCTTACCTTAATAATCACTTTTGGCTTTTCTCAAACTTTTCGTAAAATACAAAACAAAGCGTTCGATAGAGGCGAAAAATTCACCTTCCGTGTATATTACGACTCGTTTTTAACAGGTAAAGTTACAGCAGGTGAAGCATCTGTAGAAGTAAAAAAAGAACCTAAGATAATTGGTGGAAGACCAACTTACCATGTTGAAGGGATTGGAAAATCAAAAGGAGCATTTAATTTGTTTTTTAAAGTCAACGACCGTTTTGAAACGTTTATTGATGAAGAAGCACTTATTCCGTGGCTATTTATCCGAAGAACCCACGAAGGTGATTATATAATGAACGATGATATAACTTTTGACCACTATAAAAACATTGCAATTAGCAGAAAAACACAAAAAGCTGTTCCCGAAAATGTTCAAGATATAATTTCAGCATTTTATTGGGCTCGAACAATAGATGTTTCAAAAGCAAAATATGGCGATGAATTTCCCTTTAAATTTTTTCTTGATGACTCCACTTACACTTCAAAAATTGTGTATCTAGGAAAAGAAGAAATTAAAATTTCGACTGGAACATATAAAGCAATTAAAATTAAACCCATGGTAGCTACTGGAAACACCTTCGATGAACAATATCCTATGATTATTTGGGTGAGCGATGATGAAAACAGAATACCATTACTTGGAAAATCGGAAATACTTGTGGGAAGTGTAAAAATGGAATTAATTAGTTATTCGGGATTAAAAAATTCAAACATGGCAAAACTAAAATAAAACGTTTAATTAAAAGACTCACACCATATATATATAATCAAGCCCAAACAAATTTTCAAGTTTGGGCTTTTTTTTAGTTGCTTTTCGTAAATTTGCAAAATCTTAAATCATGAAATTCAATCCTATTACATAATTATGAACTCTAATCAAATTCGACAAAGCTTTTTAGACTTTTTTGCAACAAAACAACATCAAATTGTTTCATCGGCACCAATGGTTATTAAAAACGATCCAACGCTGATGTTTACAAATGCTGGGATGAATCAATTTAAAGATATTTTTTTAGGACACAACCCCGCTCAATATCCTCGAATTGCCAATTCACAAAAATGCTTACGCGTTTCGGGAAAACATAATGATTTAGAAGAGGTTGGTAAAGACACATACCACCACACTATGTTTGAGATGCTTGGAAATTGGTCGTTTGGCGATTATTTTAAAAAAGAGGCAATTGAATGGGCATGGGAACTTTTACACGATAAACTTGGCATTGACAAGTACAGAATGTATGTTACCGTGTTTGGAGGGGACACCACCGATGGATTAGATTCGGACAGCGAAGCATTTAATTTTTGGAAACAGATAGTTTCGGAAGACAAGATATTATATGGTTCAAAAAAAGATAATTTTTGGGAAATGGGCGATTCGGGTCCTTGTGGTCCTTGCTCCGAAATACATGTAGACATTCGTTCCGATGACGAAAGAAAAAAAATAGATGGAAAGGATTTAGTAAATAAAGATCATCCTCAAGTTATTGAAATTTGGAATTTAGTTTTTATTCAATATAATCGCACATCAAATGGAGAATTAATTCCTTTAGCCAACAAACATGTGGATACAGGAATGGGGTTTGAGCGATTGTGTATGGTTTTACAAAAAAAACAATCAAATTACGACACCGATGTTTTTCAACCATTAATACAAGGAGTTTGTCAAATGGCTGGCATTCAATATGGCAACAATTCCGACCAAGACATTGCAGTTCGAGTAATATCCGACCATTTACGTGCTATTAGTTTTGCCATTTGCGATGGTCAATTACCTTCAAATACCGGTGCGGGATACGTAATTCGCAGAATTTTAAGACGTGCCGTTAGATATGGGTATACTTTTTTAAAGTTTGACACACCATTTATTAACAAGCTTGTCCCCATTTTAATTTCTCAAATGGGCAGTCATTATCCTGAATTATCTAAACAACAAGAATTAATTACCAAAGTTATCCATGAGGAAGAATTATCCTTTTTAAAGACATTATCCAACGGCATTTCAAAATTTGAAAACTACTTAAATTCAAATAACTCAAAAATCGTAACCGGCTCATTTGCCTTTGAATTGTTCGACACCTTTGGTTTTCCTATTGATTTAACTCAACTAATTGCATCGGAAAAGGGTTTTCAAGTTGATATGGAAGGTTTTTATAAAGGATTAGAAGAACAGAAAAATCGTTCGCGACAAGCAGCAACTGTTGAAACTTCTGACTGGGTCGAAGTAGAAAAATCAAATATTGAAACCGAATTTATGGGTTATGATACATTAACACATCATTCTAAATTATTAAAGTATCGTCAGGTTACATCAAAAGATAAAACATTCTATCAACTAGTATTTGATAAAACCCCCTTTTATGCCGAATCGGGCGGACAAGCCGGAGATACAGGAATTGCAATTTGTGTTTCTTCGGGACAAAGAATAATAATTGTTGACACTAAAAAAGAAAATAATTTAACAGTACATTTATCAACACAATTACCATCTAACTTAAACGAAACTTTTGAATTACTTGTTGATGAAAAAAAACGCAAATTAACCGAAAACAATCACTCGGCCACTCATTTGCTTCATTCAGCTCTACGCATAGTATTAGGCACACATGTTGAGCAAAAAGGTTCGTTAGTAAATAGCGAGCGTTTACGTTTCGACTTTTCGCATTTTTCTAAACTAACAGATGACGAAATTATAAAAGTGGAAGAAATTGTAAACCAAAAAATTAGTCAAAATATTTTGACACATGAACAACGCCACGTTGCCATGGAAGATGCAATAAAAATGGGAGCTATGGCTCTTTTTGGTGAAAAATATGGAAATGAAGTTCGTGTGATTAGTTTCGACCCAAGCTTTTCTACAGAATTATGTGGGGGAACACATGTTAAAGCAACCGGACAAATTGGATTGTTTAAAATTATTTCCGAAGGAGCCATTGCAGCAGGCGTTCGACGTATCGAAGCCATTACTTCGGAAAATGCACTCGCTTATTTAAACACAAAAGCCGACACCTTAAAACAAATAGAAATTATACTTAAAAATCCAAAAGAGGTTGTTAAATCAGTGATTGGATTAATTGATGAAAACTCGAAATTGCAAAAACAATTGGATCAATTAAATCACGAAAAAGCATTGCAATATCAAGATAAATTAATTGAATCGGGAATTTCTATTAAAAACTTCACATTTATTAGTGCCCAAATTAACATGAGTACAAGTGATATTAAAAATCTGGCTTTTTCAATTAATGCAAAAGTGGAAAATCTTTTTTTAATAATTGCTTCCAATTTCGATGGCAAGCCTTCTCTTTCGGTAATGATTTCAGAAAAATTAGTAGCAGAATACAATCTTGATGCTTCTGTTTTAATTCGCGAATTTGCTAAAGAAATTAATGGTGGTGGTGGTGGTCAGAAATTTTATGCAACGGCTGGCGGAAAAAATCCTGATGGACTTCAACCATCATTAATTAAGGCGAAAAATTTTATTGAAAACTTATAATAATTAGCTTTAATTGCTTTTTTAACAATAATTGGCTGTCAAAAAAATGGCTAATTGTAAACGTGGAGCATTTCACCATTATAATAAGTACGATATTGTTTCAAACTTCTTGAAGATGGACCGTTAACTAACGAACCATCAGTAATTAAGTATTTTGAGCCACACAGTGTGTCAACCAAAATCAAACCCGAAGTATCAACCGTAATAATTGAACCATTTACATCGTAATCGTACGGACAAGCTCTGTCGTAGCACATAAAATTTTCCATATCTTCCCGATAAATGATTAACCCTTTAACACCTCCAGTAACATAAACAAACCCACCTATTAAATTTAAGTCCAAATATTCGGTAGAATTAGGATTGATTTGAAAATTAACGTAAACATTTGGTATTCCTTGGTCGTCTGTTTTTTTACAAGCAGATAAAAGAATAAAGAAAAAGATTAAAGAAATGCCAAGGTATCGTTTCATTTTGTTTGATGTATTACATTTAATAATACAAAAATACATTTTTATTTTATAGATAAGCAAATTTATCCTCACATTTTCACAACATAATAATTATAAAGAACCTTATATAAATATTATATTGTATGAAATTTTTAATTATGTTTGTACCTAAATTTTTACTATTAGCTTTAAAAAACACTTATAAATTGAAATGCAGATTAACAAAAAAACAAATAAAATCATTTTCATAATTCTTTTGTTTCTATCATTTACTTTAACATATTCCTGTAAAGTAAAAGAAGACTCAGAAACAAAAAGTCAGAAAGAACAAAAGAAACTCGAGAAAAAGAAAATAAAACAAGAGCAAAAAGAATATAAAAAAGCACTTAAACGACATCGAAAAATTCAAACCAAAGACACGCGTAAGCGAATGAAGCAAAGTAAAAAGAAAAGTATGGGTGAAACACCCAAACGAAAACGAGTTTTTTTTTCCAGACTATTCAAAAAAAAGAAAAAATGCGGTGTTGAATAAT
>CAZFPO010000130.1:0-7666 GCA_964521105.1 uncultured Lentimicrobiaceae bacterium
TTCAGCTAGTTGCAATTGGATTAAAGCGTTTTTGATTTTTTATCGGACAATAGTGCTGTTAAATAATAAAATCAATTTAGTAATAATTAAAAATTTAATCTTATGAAACGAATAATTTTATCTTTATTTGTAGTTTTCATGCTTGGTACTGTATCAAAAATTACGGCTCAAATGACAGCTAAAGATCCAGTTTACATTGAAACAATAGCTAATAGCAGTAAAACTACTGAGTTTATTCTTGGTATATATCCTAGAACATACAAATGGAGCGAATCACTTGAAGCGTCTCAACTTACCATGCGTATTTTAAACAAAGCAAAATCGGATTACAAATGGGAAGATTATAAAGTGTATGTTTTGTTAAAAGACAATTCATTATTTTATAACTACAAAACCAAAGCTGAGTCAGGCGATTATGCATGCAAATACACTATTAAAGGTGATGGTGGCTTTAACGACCAAGTATTATGTTTCGACAAAAAATTTGATGTAAAAGACATTAAATCAATATGGGTATCTTTTGGAGATGCTACTTTTATTGAATTAATATACTCTCCAGCTGAATAAGCACAATTCAAAAAAAAAGGCTAACCAATGGTTAGCCTTTTTTTTATATTTTCGCACGAAAAAATACATTATGAATATAGTTCTATTAGAAAAAATGGGGATTAGCAATTCCCAAATAGATATTTTTAAGAAAAAAATTGAAAACTGGGGTCATGATTTTATTGTTTATGAAAACCGTGATGAAAATCCAACAGTATTAATCGAAAGATCAAAAAATGCGGATATTTTAATTCTTTCTAATATCCCTTTCTCAGCTGAAATTATTGATAAGTGCTCAAAATTAAAAATGATTTCTGTTGGATTTACTGGAGTAGATCATATTAATATGGAAAGTTTAAACAGAAGGGAATTCTAGTATCAAATGCTGCTGGTTATTCCACTACAGCGGTTGCTGAGTTAACTATTGGATTAATCCTTGACTCTCTCAGAAAAATCTCTTTAATGCATCAATTAAACTCCTTAGGAAAAACTCGTGAAAGTTTTTTAGGTGAAGAATTAAAAGATAAAATAGTTGGAATTATTGGTACCGGTGAAATAGGTTCAAGAGTTGCGGAGTTACTTTTGAATTTTGGGTGTAAGGTTTTTGCTTTTAGTAGAACACCAAGAAAATTTCTAATTGAAAAAGGCATTATTTACAATTCTTTTAATGAGGTTATTTCAAAATCAGACATCGTTTCAATCCATCTTCCGTTATCTTCCGAAACAAATCAACTGTTTAATAAAGAGACTATTCAGAAAATGAAAACCGGATGTTATTTAATTAATACTGCTCGTGGAAAAATCATCGATAATATTGCTCTATCCGAAGCGATTACAACAGGACATTTGGCTGGGGCAGCAGTAGACGTATACGAATATGAGCCTCCGCTTAATTCAGATTATCCGTTACTAAATATCCCAAACATTATTCATACTCCTCATATTGCCTATGCTACTAAACAATCATTTGAGAAAAGAGCAAATATTGTTTTTGAAAATGTAATTAATTTTTTAAATGGAAAACCTCAGAATGTATGCTCTTAAAGCAAAATTCTTTTTTTAAATAAATATTATTCCATCTAAACAAAAAATCATTGAAAGTAAATTAAACGCCCCTTACTTTTATAATCAGTCCATAATATTGTAGGATTACCTGAATAATAAACATCTCCAATATTTTCGATAGTTACTCCAAGTTGATGAGTTTGAGGAGCATACATTTTATTAATCCCAAAATCATGAATATGAGCATATTCGCATTGTAATCCTGATGCATTTATAAATCCCATATCGCCATTATAACTATAAAACGATTTTGCCGAACCGCTTAAAACTATATCCGACATCCCAAGAGGCGAATATATATGAAGAAAATTGCAGTGAACAGAAATATTTGCAACACCTGAGGCATCAATTGCCTTGAAAAACAACGAATCGCAAAAAATGGGAGTTGACGTTTTTACACATGCAGCATCACACATGACAATTTCTTTAATTTGAAACGAGGATACAATTACTTTAATTCCGCTTTCATAATTATTAATCCACTTAAATTTATTTAAATTTCTTATCGATAAAACGCCATCTTTGCTTTCAACTTTAATATTTGGCAATAAGTTTTTACCACCACAAATTTCAATTAATTGATTGTCGGAACTATCGTTATTTAATTCTAAGGTTATATCGTCATAAACTTTAATAGACTTAAATTTATTTACTGTAATTTTATTTGATATAACCTCCCCTTTTCCCTTAAACTGATTGAATGGAGACTTCTCGGTACATGAATAAACAATGGTAATAGTTGTAATCACAACTACAAAAGCTTTAATTAAAATGAAAATAAACGAAACTTTTTTAATCATTTTTTTTCTTTAAAAAATTTGATGGTTTATACACAACTCCCCATTCAATATAATCGGCTTTGGCAAAATGAGCTTTAATTGACGAATTTAATTCTATTTGTGGTAAAATCCTATATCTTAATATTAAGCGATTATAAAAATCACCTGTGCCTCCAACTTTATTTTTTGCATACAAATATGCACCAAAGTTTAATCCAAATGTTAGTCGATTGAAATACCATTGATGCCCAATATATACTCCTGACTTTAATAGCTCAAATTTTGACTTTTCAACACCAATATCTTGATAATAAATATTTTCAGAACTATCATAAAAGATATCAATTCCTATTACTCCTGCTTTCAATTTCGAATACTCATAAGATATCGCTGAGCCTAAAGAATAAGCAAAATACTTTTTATTTTCGCCAAGATACAACTGCTTGATGCCAGTAAAAAGATAAAAACATGGTAAAAATGTTGGATGAAAATTCACTGAATCCTTAATTGAAAAAGAGCCCAATAAGGGATTATTTAAATATTTAATCCCCAAAGAAACAGACATTTGATTAGCTCCTCTATTTGGAAGCGAAATAGCTCCGTTCGAAAAATGGGTGATTCCAATGCCCGATTCAATAGCAAAATTTGAAGAAATTGGCACATCAAACATATAAAACAATCGCAATGCGGCATTCAAATGGCTTCCAATTGCAATATTTTTATAATTATCTATCCTATCGAATGTTTTTGTTAGATAGCCTATACCACAACCAAAATAGAATTTATGCAGAACTTTTTGAGATTTACCAATTGAAAATTTCATAAAAGGCATCAAAGCATAAGCATTTCCCAATTGTTTCTCACTACTCATCTCAGAAAAAAGAAATGATATTCCAGTTTGTGGGCGATAATATACATTACGCCAATAACTTAAAGTTGGAGGTTGATAATAAAAATCAGCACTAACATTTTTAAATTTCTGTTCGGCTAATGGGTACATCATTTTGTGATGAGGTAATAATGTTGAAATTTCGGCAGATAAACCAACATTAATTCGGTTTACAAAACTCTGTGATTGTGCGACATAAATTAATCCAACAAAAATAAACAATAATAATACTTTATTTTTTGTTGCCATTTATTGTTTTATCAAAATCGCTATAAATAAACTATTGGTTTGATTTTCGAATTTCAAAATCGTCAATAAAAACTTGTGCATACTCCTTTAAACATATCTTCCAATCTCGCATAAAGTTGATACCTCGTTTATCTAACTTTAAATTTACAAGTTTCTCTGAATACGGTCGTGGTGCAAAATACTCTTCTTTAAAGAAACTCGAATCAACTTTTGTAACTTTTACTTTGTTTTCAAGATTCATTAACTTTATCAATTCCACAGCCACATCGTATCTACTACAACTACCCCCGCATACTTGATTATAAAGCCCATAATAACCTGTTTGCAAAACTCTAAAAATTGAATTTGCAAAATCATAAGTATATGTAGGTGTTCCTAATTTATCATCCACAACAAAAATCTCTTTTTTCCCAGTAACAATTTGTTTATATAACTTATTAATAAACTTTTTATCTTTGTCTATTCCGCCACCCATCATCCAGCCTGCTCTAAAAACAAAAATTTTCGATACTCTTTCTAAAACAAAACGTTCGCCGTAATATTTGCTTTTTGCATAATGACTTAGTGGATTAGGTTTATCAAAATCGGTAAAAACTTCTTGTTCGCCACCAAAAATCCCAGCTGTTGAAATATAAACCATTTCGCAATTATTTTTTTCGGCAAGTAAGGCAATATTTTCGGTACCTAATGCATTAGTTAACCATGAATTTTCATGATTAAGTTCACAATATTCTAAATCGGTAAGAGCGGCTAAATGCAAAACAATATCTGGCTTAAATTCTTCAAAAACTTTTTCACATTGGCTTAATTCACGAACATCCATATACGAAAGCCAAGGACGATTTAAATCAATATCTGTTGCTAGAACTTTTTCATAATTCGACGAGAAAACATCATACATTGCTTCGCCTAACATTCCACCACACCCAGCAATTAAAACACGTTTATTTATCTTCATTTTTCCTATTTTTTTACAACATTATTTAAAATTTCTAAATATTTCCCCTTATTTGCTTCCAACGAAAAATTATTCATTACGTTAACTCTACCATTTTGTCCAATGTCTTCTCGCAATTTGTAATCATCTATTAATGATAAAATCGATGCTACCCATTCCTCGTTTGAACTTGCTAAAAAACCATTCACTCCATGTTGGATATTTTCAAGATTTGACCCAAAAGCAGTGGCAACACATGGTATACCACACGACTGGTAAGTCAACGCTTTAAGACCGCTTTTTCCTAGAACCCACTCTTCCTGTGGAGTTGGATACAGCCCAATTTGAATTTTATGTAAATCAGCCACTTCATTCTTTTCAGACCACCGAATATTTTCTATTTCAACTCCTTCTAATTCAAAATCACGATCACAAATTACTATTAATTTTACTTTTCGTAACTTAGCTACCTCTTTAAGTGGCTCATCGATGAGATGCAAAAAGGCTATGGTGCTATGACTTCCTGTCCAACCAAGTGTAACGACTTCTGTATTTTCATATTTTGCAACGGAATAAAACCTATCGGTGTCGAAAGTCGAGGATATGTCAGTCACATTTTCATTATATTTCAAAGCTTCTTCTTCCAAATATTTTGTACAAACTATAACATGCTTTGCCATTTTAAATAACGAAAATATTTTCTTTTTTCCTTTCATCCAGGCAATAAACCAATTCATTTGGCTTTTATGACCTTTAAAAACAGCATCATCAATATCATAAACTATATGTGAATTAGACCATTTTACAAAATACTCAAACATCGAAGATCCAAAGGGTGTAACCCATAAATGAATATAAATAATATCATAAAATGGTGCTCTAAAAACATCATAAATCCTTTTTAAA
The DNA here is from genome assembly GCA_964521105.1 of uncultured Lentimicrobiaceae bacterium. GTDB lineage: Bacteria > Bacteroidota > Bacteroidia > Bacteroidales > WCHB1-69 > JAQUGA01. The sequence goes on from CAZFPO010000130.1 coordinate 5,372, forward strand.
TATCCAATAACAGTTAAATAAATTTTTTGAAACAAAAAACCTTCTTTATACAAAATTGCCCATAATTTATGATTCATAAAAGGAGCAATCGTAATATCGTATCCTTCAGATTCCCAATGAGTAAAATATTGCTCATACTTAAGCCGCTGACTGGGATAAACTTTTTCGGGTGCTGGGCAAATAACTAAAATTCTCTTCTTCCTCATTCCAAATTATGTATTCACAACAAACTTTCAATTTGTAAAGTTAAGATTTTTATTTTTTATGATAAAAAATTTTATTTTTATTTATCAAAAACCCACTAACAAATAAATTTACTTTTTTGAAATAGCTTCATTTAAACGAGTTATAAGCCACAAACGATTATAAAGATAGGTGTCGCCATTTTTAAATCGATTGTAAAGTTTTTGGACTTCTTCTTTGTTAACGATATCGTTTTCTAAAAATAACAAATCCTCGATATAAGGCTTTAAATCAGTCGTCATCCATTTAGCTAATGGTATACCAAAACCCCATTTAGGACGATTAAAATATTTTTTAGGAACATAATCGTAAAGTAATTGCTTTAGGATATATTTACTTTCGCCATTTTTAATTTTTAAATTTGAATTTATATTCATGGCAAACTCAACAATTCGATAATCTAAAATTGGGACACGAGTTTCAAGGGCATATTGCATACTTGCCCTATCAACTTTTACTAATAAATCATCTTGCAAATAATATTTAAAATCAAATAACGATTGCTCTTCCATAGAATTTAATGCTCTTTCTTGAGCTTGACGCCACTCGTTAAATCGAATTTCTTCATACTTACTTTTGTGAATATATACACCTAACTCCCTTTCGGAAAATAGATACTGTTCCTGTGAAAAAATATGACTTTTAATTCTTTTTGGATTGCTATAATTTATTAACTCAGCCACTCGTTTCATACGATTATTTCCAAGCGATAAACACGACGAAATTGGCTTTTTTAGCAGTTTTAACATAGAATTATCCATACGATTAGCCCACTTATATGCACCGTATCCCATAAATAATTCATCTCCTCCATCGCCCGAAAGCGTCATGGTAACATGTTTCTTAGCGAGTTTTGAAACTAACATGGTGGGTAAAGCAGACGAATCGCCAAAAGGCTCATCGTAAACATTAAACAAACCTGGTATTAATTCTAAAGCATCTTTTTCGGTTACAATAAATTCGTGATGATTTGTTCCTAAATAACTTGCAACTGCTCGAGCATAGGGAGCTTCATTTACAAATGATTTATCGCTAAAACCTATGGAAAATGTGTTAAGTGAAGTTCCAACAATATTTTGAGCAACTGCAGTTACCAAGCTCGAATCGATGCCACCACTTAAAAATGTCCCAAAAGGCACATCGCTAATTAGCCTATATTTAACCGAACTTTCAATTAAAATTTTTAATTGTTTTTTTACTTCATCAAAATCAGAATACACATCTGAATCAATAGAATTGTATATCGACCAATATGGCTCAATTTTTAAAACTCCTTTTTTAAACTCAGCTCTACTTCCTGCTGGAAATTTTTTAATTTCATTGTAAAAGCTTAAGGGTGTTGGAATAAATCCTAAATATAAAAACTGACTAACTGACTGAAGATTAACGGATAACTTTTCCTTAACATAGTTTAATGAAACAAGAGATTTTAGTTCGGAAGCAAAAGCAAATGTTTTTCCATCGTTAAAATAATAAATTGGTTTAATTCCTACTCTATCGCGAAAAAGAGTTATCGTCCCAGTTTTCTTGTCATAAATAGCAATGGCAAACATTCCATTAACGCGAGTAATAAAATTGGCTCCCCAAACCGAAAACGCTTCCAATATGACCTCTGTGTCCGAATTGGTATGCCAATTTTCATTGCCATAAGGAACAAATCTTGGGTGCTTTTCTAACTCTTTTTTAATTTCCTGAAAATTATATATTTCGCCATTAAAAACCATCACATAACGTTGATTATGTGATTCCATAGGCTGATTTGCTTGTTCCGATAAATCAATAATGCTTAAACGGCGGTGTCCTAACCCAACATTTTCCTCAAACCAGTATCCTCCGGCATCTGGTCCTCGATGACTCTGAACATCAGTCATTTTAACCAGATCATCGTAATTTAAACTATCACTCGCAAATCCAGATATACCGCACATTTATTTTTTTTGGCGAAATTACTAAAATTTGATGGAAGAGTTATAATAAAAATTGTGAAAAAAAAGGGTAATAAAACTACAAATTAAGGCATTCGGTTTTTAATTTTTGTCAATTGATTAAAAT
>CAZFPO010000131.1:0-7603 GCA_964521105.1 uncultured Lentimicrobiaceae bacterium
AATTTGCCATGAGCAAGCACTATTACATCGAATCCGACCGTATCGTTTCCAAAATTGGTGGCGGGTTTGAAAATGCCCCTTACGATATTTTCAATCATGTATATGACTCAAAAATTCAATCATTATCCGACTATCAAAACAAATCCGACTCCATATTTTTGAGCATGATGCCCCAACATTTCGACAGTGCATACGTGTACGACGACGTGGTGGTGGACATGATTTGTCTAAAACATATTAATGATTTTACAAGATATGACGAACCCGAGAATCACATTTTCTGGTATCACAAAGATCACCTCGGTTCTTCCACTCAAATAACCGATGTTAATGAGACGGTAATACATCATATGGAATACATGCCATCTGGCGAACTCTTCGCCGAGCAACGAAATTCATGGGGCACAAATTATAAGTTCAACAGCAAAGAACTTGATGCTGAAACTGGACTGTATTACTATGGGGCTAGATATTACAATCCAACCCTAAGCATTTGGGGCTCGGTTGATCCAATGAGTGATAAATATCCGAGTTTATCGCCGTATAATTACTGCGCACTGAATCCAGTGGTGTTTATAGACCCTGACGGAATGGATATTGATCCTACATGCCCAGGATACGAAGCTGCTACTCTTGCTGCAACACCAGGTAGTAACACGTACCAACCTGCTTTTGCAGAATTATATAATAAATGGAAAGAAGACCCGAAAATAAATGTTGAATTCATCAACAATATTCAAGAATCAGGACAGTCAAATGCTGATGGTACGGTATCGCTTGGCGGAGAAATAGCAAATAATGATGGGAGAAAACAACAAATATATCAAGTTTATTGGGAACCCTCAGCAGAAAAAATGCTTGGCACAAGTCCTATGTTTGAAGAGGGTAAGCATTTACAAGATGCTTTAGATGGAAAATTTTCATTATCGGGTCCAAATTATATAAATACTCAAAACGAAGTTGAAGCTAAACAATGGGTAGTAAATAATATTAAAGGGATAAAAGATAAATACATTGACTCTATAGATAATAACTTGGAAAAGACAACGCATTATTCCAGAATAGGCAAAAATATTAATAATCCAGCTATGATAATTAAAGAGTTAAGAAATGGTGCAACGGGAGTGGGTCGTTCAAAAAATGAAATGAATGGTAGAAATTATAAAGTGTATGGATTTGGAGGATATAAATAATGAAAAAAATCATATTAATCATATTGCTGTTTTCGCAATCAGCTACTTATAGCCAGGGAGTTGATTCGCTTTCAGTTATGTTACCCAAGGTGCATTCAAACAATAATGGATATGATAGCTTGGGTTACAAACAAGGTTTTTGGAATGAGAAAATCTTCTATGGCGATTATTTGTTGTTTTTTGAAGATTCTGTTGAAGCACCAGATGCTTATGCTTATGGCTTTTATGTAGATGATAAAAAAGTAGGCTTTTGGGATATTAAAACATCTAATAAAGATGGAAGTGGTTCACTTATAGCACAGTTGTTTTATGAAAATGACACTATGAAGTTTCAGTTCACATATATTGATTCGAAAATTCATCAATATACGCGAATAGGTTATAAAGATAGGCAATATAATAGTGGTTCTAATGGAGTAATTTATGCAATTGATAGAATCGTTTTTGACAGTAATGGGAAAATTAAATATAGAGAATCTTACGCTCCCGATGGAGTTTATGAAAAAGTTAAATATTGAAAACCCCAATATAAACATAAAATACCAATATGGCAACGATGAAGACGGCAACAGTGCTGGCAGATTGATTTACCATGAAGATGCCACAGGAATTCAACAATTTAAGTATGGTAAATTAGGAGAATTAACAGAAAATATTCGTACCTTTGTTTTGCCAGATCAACAAATATATTCATTTGGAATGAAGTGGAATTATGATACTTGGAATCGAATTAAAAACATCACTTATGCTGATGGTGAGGAGGTTAATTATGAATATGATAAAGCAGGCATGTTGGTTGAAATGCAAGGGATAAAAGGTGCAGACACTTATAATTATCTGATTGAACAAGGCTACGATAAGTTTGGCAATAAAATAATGATGAAATACGGTAACGATATTACTACTTATTACGAATATGACCCCAATCGTCGTCGTTTATCAAATTTATTTGCACTTGATTTGTATGGAGATACTGTACAAAGTGTTGTTTATCATTATGATAGTGGTGACAATATAACTGCTGTCGAAAAATCGGCCGAACGTGGTGTGAATGGCATGTCATATAGTGTTAATCTCACCTATCAATATGATGATTTAAACCGATTAACACATTCTGAGGGTTTAATGAATCACTTTAAAACCCATGATTTCATCATGGATTTTGAGTATTCAGCATCTGGTAATATCATACAAAAACAATTAACTGCGAATGTTTTAGAAGTTAATTGCAATAAAAACATCGAGTACAATAATACATATTTTTACGATCAAAGCAAACCACACGCAGTTGCATCAATAAATTACGGTGATAAAAGTTTTGAGTGGAGTGCTAATGGAAATATGAAGATGGATTACGATCAAAACACATTAGATTTAAGGTTAATGCATTGGGATGAAGAAAATCGATTAACCACATTACACGACCAAGGTAAGACTTTAAATTACTACACCTATGATGCTTCGGGCGAACGCACTTTAAAACTCTCAGGGAATATGGAAGTTATGGACATTAACGGACAATTCAATGTAAACGTATATAATATTAGCAACTACACCCTTTACACAAGCAGTTTTATGGTAATTAACCCGTATTTATACACCAAACATTACTACATCGAATCCGACCGTATCGTTTCAAAAATTGGTGGAGGAATGGAAAATTTAAATTACAATATTTACAACCATGTGTATGCTTTTGACATACAAAATGTAAACGATTATGAAAATAAAGCCTTGAGTAACGATACGATGATGTATCGCCATATCGACAGCGTTAATGTAAGCGATGAGGTTTTAATGAGTGCAGATTTTAAAAGAATTGGTACTTTGCGTAATTATAATGATACAGAAAATGACATCTATTTCTATCACAAAGACCACATCGGTTCATCCACTCAAATAACGGATAAAGATGCCGTTGTTATCCACCATATCGAGTACATGCCATCTGGCGAGCAACCTGCCATGTCGGCAGACAAGTTTGCTGAACAACGGAGTTCTTGGGGAACATCTTATAAGTTCAACAGCAAAGAGTTAGACCAAGAAACCGGACTGTATTATTATGGGGCTCGATACTACTCTCCTTGGGGTAATATTTGGCTATCGGTTGACCCGATGAGTGATAAATATCCCAGCATGAGTCCATATATGTATTGTGCTGGAAATCCAGTGATTTTGGTTGATCCGGATGGGCGAGAGATAGAAATTACAGAAATACTGAATAAGGATGGAACAACAACTGTAAACATTAAGTTCACGGCAGCCTTAATAAATAACTCTTCCAAGAAGATTTCAAAAGGAAAGATGCAGGAATACTCTCGAAACATGGAATCGTCGTTACGTGAATATTATGGGGGCAATTATGATGGTAATGTACAAGTAAACATTGACGCTGATATAAGGGTGGTTAATAATATTGGAGAAGTAAATTCAAACGATCATGTTATTTCAATTGTTGATAAAACAAGTTCTAAAGAGGCTGGTAGTGTTGGGTATGCTGAAAATCTGGGTCGAAACATGCAAATTTCAAAAGATATTTTAGATAAAAAACCTGAAACTGTAAATCCAAAAATGAGAGATACAGGTTTAACAAACATGGGAGGACCCACGTTAAAAAGAACTTTTGGACATGAATTTGGACATTTTTGTGGTCTATTTGATAACCCTGGATATGACAGAAACTTATTGAATCAATCTGATAAACCTAATGCTGGTGTGGGGATTACATCAGGACAAATAAATCAAATTAGAGGTAATAAAAATAACGTTTATAGTATAAGAAATTTAGGGAACAAATTTTCTCCAATTAAATATTAAACATGAAATGGAAATTTTATATTTGCACGAATTTGCTCTTCCTTGTTGCTTTATTAATATCATCCTGTGAACCAATAAAACGTGCGCAGTCTGAATTATTTTTTTACAGAAAGAATTTAAGGAAACATCCGGTTGCAACTTTTGATTTTAGAAGTGGATTTTTAAACGATACGGTCTCGTTTTATTTAAATAATGACACTATTTTTGAAAATCAATTATTAACCAGTTATTATGAACTTCAAAGTAGTACAAAGTTTAATTTTATCATTACTAAAAAAAAAGGAGTTTGTTATATTGAAAAAAGGTGGGGAGTATTTAATTACATCAAAAAAACTGTTGACTTACCAGACAAGCAAATAGTTGTTATAATCATTGTTGACAATGAAGTGTATAAGCTACCTATTGATTTAAATAAGGGAAGACATGTATATTTCTGCATTGAAAATAATCGCCTTAATATGTGGCAAAGAATTGTGCCAGGAGGAATAGATTGAAAAATTACTAATGAGAAACAGGACAAAAAGCTCAGTTTACTGGGCTTTTTGGTTTTATAATATATACGCTTGTTTTGTTTTTAAGTCACGGATGTATGCAGTAACAACTTTAAGGATTGTATTTTTTTCTGTATCGGGCAGGGTTTCCATTTCTTTAAACTGTTTAATTAGTTCGGCATCCACTAAAATATTTTGAGCTTTTTCTTCGGCAGTACCGTTAGCAATAAAGTCAGTAGAAGTGTTAAATGCATCAGCAAGTTTTTTTAACATCAGAAAAATCTTAAAAGAAAAGAAATAATATAGTAATTTTAGCATTTAAAACAATTTCAATTACATTAAAATAAAAATGAAAGAAATAGAATCAAACATAATTGGAAGTTTGGTATTTAAAGACGTTTGTCAACTAATTGAGCAAGCAAAATATGGTTTAGCTAGGGTAGTTAATTCGGAACTAACAATACTTTATTGGCATATCGGTGGTCGAATAAATCGTGAAATTCTTCAAAATAAAAGGGCAGAATATGGAAAACAAATTGTGTCGCAACTTGCGACATTATTAACTCAGAACTATGGTAAAGAATTTGAAGTTAGGAATTTAAGGAGAATGATTCAGTTTTCAGTTCTTTTTCCGAATGTAGAAAAAGTGTCGCAGGCTGCGACAAAATTGTCTTGGTCGCATTTTATTGAATTATTAACAATAAAAGATGATTTGCAACGAGACTTTTATCTCTGGATGTCAATACACGAAGGTTGGGGACGCGACACATTGCGAAAACAAATTTCATCAATGCTTTTTGAACGAACTGCAATAAGTGGTAAACCCGAAGATTTTATAAAAAAGGAATTATCCGATTTGAGTGAAAATAATAAAATTTCGCCGGAACTTGTTTTTAAAAGTCCATATTTTTTAAACTTTACAGGATTAAAAGGATACTTTTCGGAAAAAACTCTTGAAGACATTTTAATTGGAGAGTTAGAACGATTTATTTTGGAGTTGGGAAGTGGCTTTTCGTTTGTCGAACGTCAGAAACGTATGATCATTGATGGTGAAGACTTTTATTTAGATTTGCTCTTTTATCATCGAAAATTAAAAAGGCTTATCGCAATTGAATTAAAAATCACAAAATTTAAAGCAACTTATAAAGGACAAATGGAGCTTTATCTTGAATGGTTAAATAAGTATGAACGACAAGATGGTGAGGAAAGTCCCCTTGGACTTATTCTTTGTACCAATGGCGGCACTGAACAAATAGAATTACTCAAACTTGATGAAGCTGGCATAAAAGTAGCTCAATATTATACTGAATTGCCTAACAAAAAACTTTTGGAGGAGCAATTACGTAAATCTATTGAAATTGCAAAAATGAGAATGAGTGAAAATAAATAAACTCGAAACGTAAATGCAAAACAAAACTGGTAATAGCTTTTTTTATGTTAATGATGGGTTTCATCATAGCGTAAACGGCATTTCCTCATTTATCATAAACATAAATGGTCGTAACGACCAACACCTCCAATGCCCAAAATCAGGTGAGCAACCTGCCTTATCGGCAGACAAGTTTGCCGAACAACGCTCCTCTTGGGGAACAAATTACAAATTCAACTCGAAAGAACTTGATGACGAAACTGGACTTTATTATTATGGGGCTAGATACTACAATCCAACCCTAAGCATTTGGGGCTCGGTTGATCCAATGAGTGATAAATATCCTAGCATGAGCCCGTATTTGTATTGTGCCGGGAATCCGGTGATTTTGGTGGATCCAGATGGGAAAGAGATAGAAATTACAGAAATACTGAATAAGGATGGAACAACAACTGTAAACATTAAGTTCACGGCAGCCTTAATAAATAACTCTTCCAAGAAGATTTCAAAAGGAAAGATGCAGGAATACTCTCGAAACATGGAATCGTCGTTACGTGAATATTATGGGGGCAATTATGATGGTAATGTACAAGTAAACATTGACGCTGATATAAGGGTGGTTAATAATATTGGAGAAGTAAATTCAAACGATCATGTTATTTCAATTGTTGATAAAACAAGTTCTAAAGAGGCTGGTAGTGTTGGGTATGCTGAAAATCTGGGTCGAAACATGCAAATTTCAAAAGATATTTTAGATAAAAAACCTGAAACTGTAAATCCAAAAATGAGAGATACAGGTTTAACAAACATGGGAGGAGCCACGTTAAAAAGAACTTTTGGACATGAATTTGGACATTTTTGTGGATTAGAAGATAATCCCGGTTTTGAAAAGAATTTGTTGAATAGATCTAATTCATCAAGTCCAGGAACTAATATTAATTCTTTTCAAATTAACACAATTCGATCCAATGCTTCTAATACTTATAGTATTAGAAATGTGGGCAACAAGTATTTAAAGTAAAATCAGAGATTTAAACAAACAAATGTTATTATGCTTAATTACTTTATGAACAAGATTCACCTTGATTTATATTACAAATCACTTATTTTAATTATATTTTTTTTTATTTCAGCTTGTAGTAGTATTCGAATAATTCAAGCTGATGTATATTTCTTTTATAAAAACTTGAAAAAAAACCCATATTCTACAATAGATTTTGCTGGTCATTTTGATAATGATACTGTAATATTTTTCTTAAATGACAGTTTGATTTTTGAAAATAAAATACTTGATAGTCCAAAAATATCTGGTGGTGGATTCCCAACAAATTATGTTTTTAATATTATAGAAAAGACTGGAAAGTTAACTATTCAAAAAAAACCACACAGTGATATAGAATTTAAGGAAGTAAATATACCAAAATACAAAAAAAAACAATTAAAAATGGAGATTATTATTAATCAATATAAAAATGATTTTACTTTGGACATAAGTAAAGCAAGGTACATATACATTGAAAGAACATCAAATAAAACTGTTAGTGTTAATCAATTACCTATTTTTGTTGGTTATGATTAATACTAATCATTTATCAAAAACTTTTTAATGTAGATGCAAAAGAGGATGGTAACATATAAGTTTAACAGCAAGGAACTTGATGCAGAAACTGGACTGTACTATTACGGTGCTAGGTTCTACACCGCTATTGAAAATATTTGGCTATACGTGGATC
>CAZFPO010000132.1:0-7496 GCA_964521105.1 uncultured Lentimicrobiaceae bacterium
TTCTGGCGGCGAAGCCGCCAGAAAGCCCCCCTCTTTTCTGAGATTAAATTCTAAAAACCTGTCATTCTGAACGTAACGTAGTGGAGTGAAGAATCCCATTAATGAAAATTATTTTAACGGACAACATTGTTTTAAATTATCATATCTTTGAATTCAATTTTTTGACAATTATATTTTTTTATGCATTCATTTTAAAATTTAAAATACTAAAAAATAATGACTAGAGAAGAACAACTAACTTTTTGTGAGAAGTGTATTAATAGAAAAATGGATTTTAACCAAGGTTTAATTTGCAATCTCACCAATCAAAAAGCCACATTTGATAAAGAGTGTATTGATTTTAAAATAGATGAAACGTTTAAAAAAATAAATCCTGATGATATTGGGGGCATGCGAACAAATGATTCAAATAAAAAAATCAGTCCCGAAATCTTTGAAATTTTAAAAAAGGAACAGAATCTTAGATCGGGTATTTTAATGGGTTTAGTAACAGGAATTATTGGAGCCATATTGTGGGGAGCAATTACGGTTGTTACAAATTTTCAAATTGGCTACATGGCTATTGCTATTGGAGCTGGCGTAGGCTTTACCGTTAGAAAATTCGGGAATGGAATGGATCAAGTTTTTGGAATTTGGGGTGCAATAATTGCTTTATTTAGTGTAATTCTTGGTAATTTTTTCAGCATTATTGGCTTTATTGCCAATGAATTAAATTTAGGTTTCGTTGAAACATTAACTTTGTTCAATTATTCATATTTACCAAGTGTAATGTACGAATCGTTTAGCATAATTGATATTTTATTTTACGTAATAGCTATGTATGAAGGCTATCGATTTTCGTTTAGGATTATTACTGAAAAAACATTAACAAAATACGGAGAAATCCTCTAGTAAAAAAACTCATGACTTTACCTAATACCTTAAATCCGCAAAGGAAGTTCTATTGCAAAGAGAAAACTGATGACTAGCGATTCACTATTTTCTTAATAGAGCGGTGCTCTGCACCTTTGCTTTAAAACCAAATTTTCACTTTTATTGTGATTTTTGTTGGTGTTGTTACCAACAAGTAGCATTTTCTCATACCAGAGTCTCTCAAAGAGGACTCTGGTGAAGTTTCTCAGATTATTCTGGAATTGGAGTCCTTTTCAAGAGACTCCAATTGGGTTGGAAAACATTAATCATCAAAAAATAGATTACAAACAACATTGTTACAAACAAATGTGTTAGCAAGAGAATAATTAGTATTGCCAGTCATATGCATTTCGGTTTTTAACCAACGTTTAAAAACTGGATCTTGAATTGAAACTTTCTTTCCAGACACATCAATAATCTCTTTTTGTTCCAATGATTTTTTTAAACGAGAGACATTTGCTGAAGTTCCTAAATTGTATTTTTTGAGATTTTCCGACTTGGTAAATTCACTGTCAACTCCGTTGACAATTGCTTTTAAAAAATTGAGTTGATAGGAAGTCAATTCTTCAATATTGCGATAAAATAAAATTTTATTTTGGTCAAATAAGTCTTCTAACGCATCCAAAAAATGTTCTTCGGCAACAACCGATTGAGTTTTAATCCAAACCAACCACGACAATTGCTGAACATACGACGAATGACAATCTACCGCTTGACAAATTCGAGCTGAATAATCTTCGGATATTGATTTACCAGTTTGCTCAAATCGTGAGCAAATAAATGGGATCCAATCTTTCTCCGATATTTTTTGTAAAAAAATCACATCCCCAAACTTATAAAATGGCATACTCTGTTTTGAAAAAAGCTCACTAAGTATATGCATCTTACTTCCGTACAAACAATAAGAAACCTTGTTTTGTAATTGCCATACACTTCGCATTTTCTTATGAAAGTTTTTTGAGTGTGAGAATTCAGCAATTTGCTGAAATTCATCGATACACACAACAATTGATATTCCTTTTTCTTCTGCAATTTTTTGCGGCAATTCTAAAATATCAAGCTCTGATTGTTTATCGGAAATAATATCAAACGACAATGAAAAGTCATTTATCGGATCACTTCCAATGGTAATTTTCGGGGAAACTCGCGACAATAATCGTTTGGCATTATCAATCCACTCTTCCCATTTTGATGAAGTTTGTTTTATCAATTCAGTAGAAAATAACATGTAAAAATCTGCTTCTGTCCGACATAAAAAACCATCCAGAGTAATTACTTTTACTAATTCGTTTTTTTCATTTACAATTTTTGAAGCCTTACGCACTAAAGATGTTTTACCCCAGCGACGCGGTGAAATTAAAATTGTATTTATTCCATTTTCAAAATTAGAAATTAGTCGAGCTGTATCTTGTTCTCTATCGGTAAAATTTACTCCTTGAGTTGCTGTTCCAAATACAAATATTTTATCCATGCTTTTGTTTTTTTGAAATTGGCATTTTTAACAGCACAAATATAGTCATTTTTTTAAAGCAAACAACATTGTTTGTAACAGTTTTGTTACAAACAATGTTGTTTGTAATTTTAAGACGCATAATTAACTTTATTTCAATGCATTATGATAACTAAAATAAAACTTCTAACTTATTTTTTAATGAATTCTAAACTTGATTTTTTGTCCGAAGATATAATTTCGAGTATATAACTTCCCGATTTTAAAGATTTAATATCGATATGGTCAGTTCCTGAATTTAGTTTTTTGGACAATATTTTCACCCCACCTAGTGAATAAACATTTACGGTACATGAGTTTTCCAAATTCTTAATAAACAATTTATCCGAAGATGGATTAGGATAAACTCCAATTTTTAAATCTTGTTTAACGTTGTTTTCAACAAAAATAATATTGTCGGACAAGCGACACATTCCCGCTATATTCGAAAACCAGATGTTTCCTTGAGCATCTTGAGCTATCCCATTTATATACGAATGATGAATAAACCCATCGGGATTATGGTACGAAATCCAAGTTGTTCCGTCATACATGCTAATACCGTCATCGGTTGCAAACCAATACTGATTATCGGAATCTTGAAAAATTTTAGTAACATTATTATTTACTAATCCATTGGTAGATGTAAATGTTGACCAATTATTATTAAAATACTTCGCTACTCCTTTATCCGTAGCTACCCAAATTGCACCTTGATCATCCACCATGACGTCTTTTACGCTATCGCATAAAAGACTTGAACCGCTAAATTGCTCCATACTGTTTCCGTCGAAGCGAAACACGCCATGGGCAAATGTTCCTATCCAAAGCATATCTTCATCATCAACTACCATTGATGAAATTCCGCTTGGCAAAACATTACCTATGGTGTCCCAAGTTTGTCCGTTAAATTTCCGTATGGCATTTTCAAATGAAATAATTGGATAATTTGCAGTGTCAAAAGCTATACTACTTATTAAATAGTACATTTCATTTGGATTTAAAGATATTTTACTCCAACCGCTACCATTTTGATAATAAACACTATCAAAAGTTGCAGCCCATATTTTACCAAAATTATCGTTACCTAAGCAATTTATCCTATTATTATAAGCAAAAGAGATAACGGTATCAACATTTGGATAAATGTAACTCAACAAATCGTTGGTAGGCAACCATAATTTACCATCATTATCCGAGACAATTCCATTATACAATACAGGGATGTGATTCGGCATCCAAGGAAATGAATGTAAGTTTACACCAGCGTAGCGAAATAAACCACCATTTATTTCATTGTAAAGATTAGAGCCTCCTATCCATCGCTGATTAAGTGAATCAAAAGCAATCACATAGGAATTATTCATTGGCATACCATTATTTAGTGGCAACACTTCCCAAGTTGTTCCATTTAATTTATAATGATTTTGAAAAGTAGCAAACCACATATTGCCCAACGAATCGCTGGCTACTTCATAAATCTCCTGATTTTGAGGAATGGTAGGGGTTGATGTTACGTAATCCCATGATGTTCCATTCCATTTACGCACTTTAAATCCACCCACACACCATACCACTAGGAATAAACCCGCTCCATGGTGTCTTTATGCCAATTTATACCATCAAATCTGGATACTCCTGAAAAATAATCAGGAGTGGGATGACTGTCATAGTATTGTCCAATAAAAACCACCCCGTTTTTATCCACCAATATTTCGGAAATGGGTTTTAAAAACAATTCATTGGTACTTGTATAATTGGTAAAACTTGTTCCATTGAATTTTGACACCAATCCATCGTCTGAACCAAACCACATATTACCTTGTAAATCGCAAGCCATAGCACAAATGTGATTAGAGACTAAACCTTTGGTTGTATTATATTTGGTGATAACATTGTTTTGATACGAAAAAGCACCATCCAAAAAAGTTCCAAACCACATTTTACCATTATTATCTTTGGCTAAAGACAATATTTCACCACCAATTCGTTGGATAAAATTACCGTTTAAATCGAATTTATATGCGCCACTCATCGTACCAACCCAAACAATGCTATCATAAACTTTGATGGTGGTTGAAACAACCGGCGAAAATACATCTTTCCAGTACTGTGCTTTTGACTGAAATGTAAATGCCAAAAATAAAATAACGCTAATGAGTAATGTTTTTGTTTTCATAGTGTTGTATTTTTAATTTAGTTTTAATACTTATTTTAATTTAGTTTTGGCCGTCGAGTGTGGTTTTGGTCGTCGAGCGTAGTCGAGACGAACGACTTACAAAACCGACGCCGAAACTCCATAATCTAATTAATAACAAACTTTTTAACTGTTTTTATTCGATTATTTAAATCAAAAAATTGAACCATATAAAGTCCACTTTTAATATCATTTAGGTTTAATTTTACGGATTCGCTAGCTGAACTGTTTTCATACCGTTGAACTATTCGACCATAAATATCAGAAATAATTATGGTCGAAACTTGTTCAATGCCTGAAATTTTAATATGATTTTTTGCTGGATTTGGATTCATAAAAATCTTACTGCCATTTTCAAATTCGCTGACACCAACCAAACCATCTACAAAATAACGAATAGTATACGACTCCATTGATGTTGTATCGGGATTGTAAATAAGATTTAAATATAATATAACAGGCACATTATCAATAACGTTAAAAGCAACATTGTTAACCGTGTGATTTGTTCCATTTTGAAAAATACTCCAATTGGTTTTTACCGAATTAACTCCTGTTGATACAATCGTATTTAGCTTAACACTGTCGATTTCGTCGTTATAATTTAAGGTTTCACAATATGCATAGCCAGAAACTTTTAGATAATTACTGCTGGTAACCAAGTTCGCTGAAAAGTTCGTGTTTTTGATTAATGGGCGGTTATAATACATATTATGTATTGAAGTAACCAATTCTGCATTAATTTGAGCTTCAAAAATTCCAGTAATATTGCTATAAAGCGATGTATCTATTGGACTTCTGGAGTAAATAAACGCAACATCGGTTGATAAACTTGTTCCTTTTTTAAACTCAAATGGTCCAACACTTCCAATTCCTCGTCTATCGTATGGTGCATGACCTGCTCCACCTTCCCACCAACCTTCGTTCAAATATGGATTACCCGATGCAAAATATGGAGTGCTATTTTGTGTTATTGGATTAATTAGCGTCGAACCATCAAGGTTCAGCCCTGTTAATGAACGATACAACATTTTATACAACGATGGATTTGAATATTGAATTTGAGTTGGATAATTAAAAGATGCCAAACTATAATTTAAGAAAACACACGATTGCACAGGCGGAACATCTCCATAACCTTGTGAACCTGGATCGTTATTATCGGCATTGTAACAATAAAACATATTACGAACAGTATCACATCCCATAAAATCATCGTTGGGAAATCCCAAGTCGAAATCGACAAATTGTCCTAAGTGAAATTTTGAAAAATCCTGATTTCGGCGATTGAAAAGATTATAATTTACAAACAAGGTTTTATTCATCGTATTCTCGTTACTAGCATTCGTTGAGCTCATCACATAAGCCATAGCATGTACCTCAATTCCCATTTTTGGTACCCTGGTTTCGGTATGTGTGTTCCTATCGTCATTAAACATGTAATATATCGCTTCTTCCCCTCTGATGATTGGATAATCGCCCAAATTTGGTTCGTATTTTCCGCTTTTGTTCGCATCGTAAAATGGAGCTAATAATGAACTTTCGCCTTTTGAAATATTTCCAGACCATGGCCAATAATATATCGTAGCAGGCATCGTATATTGAGCTTGACCAAAATGTTGCCTATGATTGTTTACCTCTTCGGCTGTTAAATGCCAAAACCGTTGAAACACCATGTCATAATCCGAATCATACGAATTTGTTATTGGACCACTCCAAAAATCAGCACCATTTTGCGTTCGGTACAAATGTCCTGAAAAACAGGTGTCTCCATCCTGATTAATGCCACCAAACATTAATGATGCGGTATAAATTGTTGATTTGCCACTATTTTTGGGTATTTCAAACAAGGTTGAATCCAAAGGAGCATACCTAAACAAATCACCATCGGGACAAACCATTGCACGAAAATCGTAACTATCAAATACTGTGAATTGGCTATATGCCGAAAATGATATTCCTAATAGTAAAACTGAAATTAAAAAACGATTAAATTTTGTCATATTGTGAGTTTTTAAGTTATTATTTTCTGTTTTATTAATTCATTTTCAAATCATTTCATTAGCAAATTTGCACATTAGCCCACGCTACCCCCAACCCCCTAAAGGGGCGAACCAACACACTTTTCACATTAATTAATCTTCAAATCATATCATTTTCAAATCTTCAAATTAACTCATTAGCTAATTAGCACATTAAATAATTAGCACATTTTCAAATCTTCAAATCATCTCATTTTCAAATTGACTCATCTTCAAATTTTCAAATTAGCGAATTATTTCATTATCACCATCTTCACACTTTTTCTAAAACTATTTGGCACCACAACCGTGGCGTAATAAATTGCCGAAGCCACTTCAATGCAATTTATGTTTGCAATATTTCCACTCCCCGAAAGTGGGTATTCCGCTAGTTTACGACCCAACAAATCATACAACTCCAACACCGCACCTTCGGGAACGGCAGTGTTAAACCGCACCTGAAAATTGCCATAATTTGGATTGGGATAAATGGCAAAATCATAACCACCATAATTAGGTATGGTGGTGCAATTACCTACTTTTATATGAATGCTGTCCCGTGTTTCATCAAATTTAAAATCCTTTTGCACCAACACAAAACTTGTATTCTGTGTGGGATAAACCGTAATACTGCTTTGGCGGCTTATTAAACTATCGTGGCTATCGTACCACCAATACAAATACTCCTCTTTTGGCAAACCGCCAAGCACTATTGGCGAACCCATATTAATACACGTATCTTTTATACCAATATCCGCCGGATACTCTAGTGCATCGCAGGGATAAACGGAAACATCATCTAAAAAAAGATAAGCTGATGTCTTATATATACTATTTATAGTTTGAGGCATTATAATATAATTAACACTATCGCATA
>CAZFPO010000133.1:0-7458 GCA_964521105.1 uncultured Lentimicrobiaceae bacterium
TACATTATGTAAGGTCGGTTCATGTAAAATTAGGGCTTGAATGGTGGTTTTATTGTTTGTTCAACATGGTCAAAATAGGGCTTAGTTTAATAGCTTCTCGGTTGCTTAAACGGAAAGGATAAGCGTTTGTATTGCCAATACAAAGAGGGTGTAAAAACTGTGTAAAAGATTTGTTAGTTGAAAATATCTAACGTGAATCGTGAATCGTGAAACGTGAAATAAATTGCAAAATGGGCATTATGCCGTCGAATAGGGTTGTACTTGGTGGGTGTAAAAGCGGTGTAAAAGCTTTGTAAGTATAAAGTTCATAAAGTATAAAGTTTATAAAGTGGAGATTCTGTGATTGATTGCAGTTGTGGAACATGGGTGTAAAAACGGTGTAAAAATTAACGAAGTTGAAAGTTCGTTCAGTGAAAAGTGAAAAGTGAAATAAGTTGCAAAATGGGCATTATGCCGTCGAATAGGGTAGTGCATGGTGGGTGTAAAAACGGTGCATCTCGGCTACGCTCGATGACCGAAAACAGGTTGATGTAAGAAAGCTAAGTAACAGTGAATTAGTTTTTAAAGTTTATAATATTTGTAATGCATGCAAGCCTGTGGCTGGTTCATAAAGTTGAACGTTCATGAAGTGGGGTCAATATGGTTGATGGCGGATGTGGATTATTGGTGTAAAAACGGTGTAAAAGCTTTATTAGTTGAAAATATCTAACGTGAATCGTGAAACGTGAAACGTGAAATAAATTGCAAAATAGTCAGTATGCCGTCGATTCGGGTAGTGCATGGTGGGTGTAAAAACGGTGCATCTCGGCTACGCTCGATGACCGAAAACAGGTTGATGTAAGAAAGCTAAGTAACAGTGAATTAGTTTTTAAAGTTTATAATATTTGTAATGCATGCAAGCCTGTGGCTGGTTCATAAAGTTGAACGTTCATGAAGTGGGGTCAATATGGTTGATGGCGGATGTGGATCATAGGTGTAAAAACTGTGTATAAATGGTGTTTACACTTTGTAAGGTCGATTAATTTGAATTCATGGCTTGAATGGTGGTTTTATTGCTTGTATAACATAGTCAAAACAGAGCTTCGTTTAATAGCTTTTTGGATTCTTAAACAGAAAGGATAAGCGGTTGTATTGCCAATACAAAGAGGGTGTAAAAACTGTGTAAAAGATTTGTTAGTTGAAAATATCTAACGTGAATCGTGAATCGTGAAACGTGAAATAAATTGCAAAATAGTCAGTATGTCGCCGATTAGGGTTGTACATGAGGGGTGTAAAAGCGGTGCATCTCAGCTCCGCTCGATGACCATAAAAGGGTGTATTTGTAAATGATTAACTGAATGAATAGGCTAATCGATTCAAAATGATTTGTCATCCTGTTTTTTCTTAATTTTTAAAGCCTATGTTTCTTTAATATTTTAATTTCTCTTTCTGTATTAAGAACGACGGACTGATGGTGGTAAAACGCACTCATCTTCAATGGTCGGCATTTTTGGCATCAAACCTCTGTTACAGTATTTGCAAAATTTTTCATTTTCACTTTTTGTAAGTTTAAAATTTTCACCCCTTATTCTGTCTATTATTTCAGGACTAATTTTGTTGGAGTATTTATCTACTACTTGGTTGATGATTTCTTTTTTGTATTTCAACGACACCTTTCCAAACCCTTTGATTTTTAGTAATGTTTTATCATCAGGCTTCAATATTTCAAATAAATAATCTATTTGGAGTTTATTGTATATGTTTTCAATTTTTGGAGGTAATTTAAACTCATAAATCGGAGTTTTTAGAAGTTTAAACAACTCAATTTCTTTTTCAGTGTTCCGCTTACTTGTTTTGTCTTCTGTCATTTTAATCAATTTTTTGTTCAACAATTTCATCCAATTTAGCTTTTAATATCCTGCAAGTTTCTTCAAAAGCATCATTCATTTTAAGTGGACCAGTTACACGTCGTAAAAACTCTTCATCAAAATATGAAATGCCCGCATCTAAGGTATTCAACTCGTTAAAAAAGTTCTTTACGATGCCTTTTGGATCCTTATTTTTACCCCAAAGCATAAAACAAATAGCCAATATGTGTGGATGTAATTTAAGTGAGTTTGCAATTCTGACAACTTCTAAAGAACCACTAGTGCCCGTGTATTGACCGATACCTGTAATTATAAATAACTTTTTATCCTTTTTAGATTTTAAAGTTTTCTTAATCTTTTTAGAGCTTATTTCAAAAGCTTTTTTTGCATTTTCAATATTCAATGGACGATATCCACCTGTGACCATCTCGCCAATCAAAATTTTATTTTCTAACTTTAGCTTTGATAAATCTTCTATTTCGGTGTCAAGGGCATACATTTCAATGTCTGGATAAAGTACAGAAAGAAATTCGATAGCTCTCCCCCCAAAACTTCCAATACCGATAATCCAATACCCATTTTGTTCTAATACTTTTTTCTTGAAAAAATTAAACATTTGTTAGCTTTTTGATGGTTTACTTAATAATGGATTTTGAATTGTCACATATGCATTCCACCCTTTTTCGGCTAATTGCAACTGATTGGTTGAACCTTTGCCATAGATACTATAAAAGTAATCTTTGATATACTGATAATCTCCTGGTTTAAAAATATTATCACTGTAAAATTTAGAAAGTGAGGGTAGATTTGGGTCATTTTGCATTCGTGGATCATTAGAGCCTAAAAATGAAGCAGCAAACGAAATTGGTTCATCGGGAATAATAATCGCATCTGGTAGATTGAGTTGAACTATTAATGACATTGCTAAATTGGATACTTCATTAAACATGTAATCCTCATGCGTAAAATGGCTAAATCGAAAAAGAGGTTTAAAAATCACACACCCTTTGGATACATATATTACAAGATGATTCCCTGAAAACATTAAGTTTGAATTTTCATTAAAGTATTCTTGCCAGTTCTTATATTTTTCATAATAATCAACTTCAAAAGGTTTGATGTCTTTTTTTTCTGAATTATATACTTCAGCCACAAAATCAATCCATCGTTTAGCAAAAGATGGGTCAAAATCTTTCTCGAAGTATTCAATTATTTTTTCAGGAAATTCGAGATTAAAATTACTGTTGCATACAATACTGATATCTGCTCCCATATTTATCTGTTTTTAATACCTAAAAATGTGTGTAAATAGCAGGCAAAATCACCAATCTCTTTTCTGTCTTTACTAATGAATTCTGCCCAAGAGGAATCTTCATCTGCTTTACGCATGTTGCGTGCTAGAATGTTACAAGCATCAATAAAGCGGTTATGGGCTGCCGTTCGTTCTTCATCCTGTTCTTTTCGTTCCTCCAAGGTCAAGAATGACCATACTGCCCTAATGTTTGCATAGCGAACTGCCGCTTTAAAAAGTAAAATTTTCAATTCATTTAATGAACTGTCTTGTATCTTATGATATGCAATAAGGGAATTTTCGTAGTTTATCATATGCTTTACACGATTAATAAAAAAATGAACAATATTTCGGTGCTAAATTAATCATAAAATTTAAATTGTTTCATGTATTTAAAAAAGGTGTAAAAAACTTGTTGGCAACAACAATAAAGGGACTGAACGGTGTCGAAATATTTAGCTTCATCAGAGTCCCATGCTGGAGACTCTGATGGGGGGAAATTTTGGCTTTTTTAGATTTTAAAGGAATTCATTTAATGAACTGTCTTGTATCTTATGATATGCAATAAGGGAATTTTCGTAGTTAATCATATTTTGGTTTTTGAAAATATTCCGGATATTTAAAAATAAAAATTTTCAGATGCTAAATTAATCATAAAATTCAAAACTGTTTCATGTATTTAAAGAAGTTGTAAAAAACTTTTTTGTAACAACACTAAAAAGGACTGTATTAAACATCTATAAATTCAAAAAATGACAGAAGATTTACTTCAAATGTATCGATTTTTAAAAAAAAATGCAAGCTCAAAGCAAATTTTTCGCCAAAATCATGTATAATTTTTTTCATCATTTAGATACAAATATACGACGCCTAATGTGTCGTAAACATAACCAAGATAATTCAATGGCAAAGTCAGGAGATATGTAGTGAATACAATTAATTTTTACCATAATTTCTCAACTATTAGACAGAATTGAAGCTGGTGAAAAAAATACCCACATCTTTTACTATTGATTTTATGGTTTGTTTATGACAATTAATTCAAAAGTTCACAGCTACAGTAAAGTCTCCTGATAAGGACTCTGGTGGTTTTTGAAATACAGCTTTTATAAAAATTAGCAGTAGTTTAGGTATTATATTTTAGCAAAAAGTCTCATCAAACTTTTATGGGTTGCAAACAAGGCGGAAGCCTATATCGGGGCTGCGAGCGTCGGGGTTACTAAAGTTGCGAGTTGCCGAACGGCAACTTTGTGCAAAGTCGTTCCAGCTACCGCCCCGATACACGTGATACAACATTGCTGTAATTGGTCCTTTTGGATTTTTTCGTGGAGAGCTTTTATAATAATCAACACTGTACCAATCGTTGCACCACTCACACACATTGCCATGCATATCATACAAGCCCCACGCATTTGGTAAATAACTGCCTACGGGCATCGTTTTTATCAATGGAGTTATATTTGAATTACTACAACTATTGTAAGGGTAATTCCATAGGTAATTTGCTTGCGAAGAACTTAAACAAATTCCGGTATTAAATGGCGTGCTAATATCTGAGGCATTTTGAACTGAGTGATCACGAAGTGTCGAAGCCACAGCACGGCAGGCATATTCCCATTCGGCTTCGGTTGGCAAACGGTATGTTTTACCTGTTTTTTTACTTAACCATTCACAATAAGCTACTGCATCGTTCCAACTTACATAAATTACTGGGTAATTATTATCCGATAAATTTCCAGAATACACTTCGCCTTTTATATCATATTTCCAATTTACACCCTCCTTTAACTTCAATTCACTTCCATTCCAAATATAACTCCACCCATTTTTATCGGCATCAGTTTGTTTACCTGTTTCATCAATAAACATTTTAAATTGAGAAACTGTTACCTCATACTTACCTATATAAAAATCGCTAAGAGTTACCGAATTTCGAAACTCATCATCACCACGGTTAACTTCATTGCTAGGGCTACCCATATTAAAAGTGCCTCCTTTTATAAAAACCATATCGATGTTTAAACATGAGGATGACTCGGTGTAGTTTTGACTATATGTTGCAACTTTAAACAATATTAAAATCGCCAAAACAAAAAACATTTTTTTCATCAATATTCAAATTAATAAAATCTTACTCTTTAAAGGATTTTCGGATTGATACTTAGTTATTTAAAGATAAAAATTAGAAATATGGATTGCTTAATTTTCATGGTTTAAAATTAAGGTATTTTTTTATACAAATTTAGATTAATCGAGTAATATAAGTATAAATTTCTTTAATGATTAAAGCACTTTGTTAGAGACTATGATGAGGGTGAAACTCCTTGTTGGTTACAACACCAACAAGGAACACCAACTATTAGGTGTCTCAAACAAAATTTTAAATTAATCCATAGCAATTTATATCAATAATTGCATTTTTTTAATAATTTCGTGAAAATTTTTTAATTGTCATTATTTATTTAATAATATACTTAATTAAACATTAAAAAACATCAAAAATATAGAATTTAAGATTAATATCAATACAAAAAATAAATTATGATTTTCTATAAAAGAACAGATAAAACTGAAATTATGCATATTGCAAGTTTTGGATTTGAGCTTAAAAACATTAATAAATTTTCAAGTGCATCCGCCGAATTAATTTTACAGAAGTCAATGATTTGGCATAAAAACCTCTTCAATGCATTAACTAACAATTCTATAAAAACATCAATTGAATATAAAATTAGAAAACAAAAATTACCGTTCAGTAAAAGTAACGTAAATAGTATTCAAATTGCATTTTTAGTACATTTAACAAATAAAGATTATGCTATTTTAAGCAAAACAGCCGAGACATTGTTGAGTGAACTTTTAGTAATAATTCAAACAAAAAATTGTTCAAAATCCGAATTGTACTTCTTCGACTTAATTAGCAATCAGGAACATCTAAATGATTTTCTAAACACACCTGATGAATGTCAAGTTTATGATTATACCCGAAAACCTGTTAATTATCAAGAAATTACGAAACCACTAGGCTTTACTCAAAAAGCAGACAATAAAGCATTATTAAGTTTCATCCCTCAATTTTTCATTCCCGATTTTTTTTCAATCAATCATATTGCTCAACGAATTGCTCAATCAAATGAGTTTTTAGATTTAACTTTAACAATCAAACCTATTCATCTTTCCGAAAAAGACTTGAAGGAACTTAAAGAAATGGTGGATAATTATAAACTTGTAGATGAATATTTTACAAATTACGAGAAACGCACTTATTTCGAGCACATCGAATTACTCCTAGATGACAATACAAACCATTTTTTATTTCAAGTTCGTTTAACCGCTAAGGAGAAAAGTTTATTAGGACAGTCCTTACATAATAGTATAGCAGATGCCTTTTTCGGAAACATTTTAAATGTTGATGTTTCTTTAGCTAGCGAAGATGTGATTCCTCTTATAGCAAAACAGGATTTAAAAGAGATAATCCCGTATTTATATCCTCAACAAATTTTACGTTACAGTTTTAGATTGCCCCTTGGATTTGATGAAAGTATTAATTGGTTTGCTCATCAATCAGAAATTTTCAATTACTTTCCACCAGAATTGGATTCTAATGGTGTTTTGATTGGCAATAAGAAATCAAATTACAGCAAAAAAGACGTTCGTATTTCAAACAACGATCTTGCTCGCCATATGTATATTTTGGGGCAAACGGGTGTAGGAAAAACCACACTGATGAAAACTATGATTATCGATCAAATTAATAAAAACGAAGGTGTTTGTGTTGTTGATCCTCATGGTGATTTAATTCCTGCAATTTTAGAAATGATTCCTCCTAATAGAAAAGATGATGTTATTTACTTTGATCCAACTCAAAAAAACCATAATATTAGAATCAATATCTTGGAGTTTAATCCAGATTTTCCCGAGCAACGAACCTTTATCTTCAATGAAATGATTAAAATGCTTGATGAAATATACAATTTAAGGGAAACTGGTGGTCCGATGTTCGAACTTTACTTAAAAAACGCAATGTTTTTAATCATGGAATTAGGAGGCACCTTGCTAGATTTATATGCGTTTTTTCACAACTCTAATTTTAGACAAGCAGTTATTGAAAATTCTAATTTAAAAGATAGTGTTGATTTCTTTAAGACCGCAAATTTGATAAAAGGGGAAACATCTATTGAAGCTATGGCAAATTATGTTACCAGTAAACTCAATCGATACGTTCAAGATGACTTTATTGCTCCAATAATCAGTAGTAATAAAAGTAAATGAATACTCAATCTTTCACCTAATTTTTTTATCTTTGCAGTTCAATCAAAG
>CAZFPO010000134.1:0-4319 GCA_964521105.1 uncultured Lentimicrobiaceae bacterium
AAACACTAAATTACAACAAAAGACGGTATTGGAAAATATTTTATACTTTTATCGTCTATTAAATTTTTAAAAATGAAAAATAAATTCCAATATTTTATTTTTATAGCAACGCTAATTTTTCTGCTTTCGTGTAAACGCGAAGAAACAATAGTACGTGAAAAATTGCAAAAATCAATTGAAAGTTATGTTCAAAAAAACATGCCAAAAGGACAAACCCTCGACAGCATTTCTATTCAAAACATCGACTCATTAACCGAATTTACCTATATCATGTTTTATCAACAATTTTTAGAAAACAGTCTCGAAATGTTGAATATGGAAATGAATTTTGCTCTTACAAACGGTGAAAATCAAAAAGCTTCCGACAAAATGGATCAAATTAGTATGGTTTGGACAAAATCAGATGAATATTCAGCCTATATCGACCGTCAGAAAGGTGATGATAAAACCCCCTTTAAAATGTATTTTGCCGTAACAAAGGTTTACTATAAATTGCCGAATAATACCCAAGATATTCAAGATGTTGGGTTTCCAATTGATAAAAACTTTAATGTGGTAGAAATGAATTTTAATAATGGACCAACGATTCCTTAAGTTAAAAATAAAATTCTTTAGCTAAGTAACTAAGTAACTAAGGGGACAATGTTACCCTGATGTCAATTTAAAACTTAGTGAATCTTTGAGCCTTTGAGCCCATCCACGGCTGTTAAATTTATCCGCCTTGGTGGACTTGGTGGTGGTAGAAAAATTACACAGTGTTACACAGATTGCTAAAGCAATTGCACTGTGCTGCAAAGTGTAAGACTAAGAAACACAGTGAAACTCTGTGTCTACTCTGTGAAACATAGTGTAACTTTCGTTTCCAAAAAAAACAAGTTTTGCCCCATAAATCAAGTTAACTAATCAAAGTAGCCACTAATTCACGAATAATATTTTGTGAAACTTTGTGTCTTTGAGTCCAGCCACAGTTGGTGAACTTCATGGCAAAAAAGAATATGTAGTCAATCTTATATGGAACTTATATTTCTTATATGGTTAAAAAATTGGAAACATATAAGGGAATATAAGATTTTTGAATTGTTTTACTTTTCAATACTACAAAATTTGGAGTATATGATTCAACACACTAAAAAGAAAAATTACCACATAGAAACATAGATTTACATAGACACAATAGCATTTATTACAGGAATTCTATGTGCCTATGTGTTTAAAAAATGAATTCCTATGTGCCTATGTGTTTAAAAAAGAAGAGAAAAGAAAACTTAGTGAACCTTAGTGCCTTAGTGGCTTGGTGGCAGAAAACATTGAAAATCTTTTGATATTTACAAAAAATCACCATATCTTTGGAATTATATTATAAACCGCATTTAAATTAAAAAAATAAATAACATGAACAAACGAAAAGCAACCCAAATTATTAGAGGCAAACAAGCTGTTGACGGCGCAGGAGTTCAATTACGTAGAGTTGTTGGTATCCGAAACACAAAAGATTTTGATCCATTTTTAATGCTCGATGGTTTTGATTCAACTGACCCCAACGACTATATAGCAGGCTTTCCTTGGCATCCACATCGTGGAATTGAAACTATAACTTATTTAGTAGAAGGAAATATGGAGCATGGCGATAGTTTAGGAAACAAGGGGATAATTCGCGATTTAGAGTGTCAATGGATGACAGCAGGCTCGGGGATTATTCATCAGGAAATGCCTATTGCCTCGGAAAGAATGTTAGGTTGCCAACTTTGGGTTAATTTACCAGCAAAACATAAAATGACAATTCCAGCCTATGGCGACATAACAAAAGAAAAAGTACCTTTAATCGAAGAAGAAAATGCAATTGTAAGAATTATTGCAGGAAATTTTAAAGGTGTAAAAGGAGCTTTTTCTGGAAAATACGTTGATGTAAAGTATATTGATGTCGATTTATTACCTAATACAAAATGGCAATATTCCGAAACTCCTAACAACGAAACGTTATTTATCTATTTAATTAATGGAACTCTTTCTGTAAATGAAAATTTTTCGGACTTTGAAAATAAATCGTGTGCGATTTTGTTTACATCAAGCGATATCGATAGTAGCACAAATGATGTTGTTGAGGTTTGTTCAGGAAATCAGGGTGCAAGATTTGTGTTATTGGCAGCAAAGCCACTCAACGAGCCTATTGCATGGGGTGGTCCTATTGTAATGAACACTAACGAAGAGTTGGAAAAGGCTTTTGAGGAATTAAACAACCAAACATTTATTAAACATAAAGTGTAACAACAAATTGATATAAAATATTGTCGTAGGAATATAAGGTAGTTATTACCCGACTATTGTAATTGTAGCACAGTCAGACGATTTCTATTAGGCAAAAGATGGGTATTATTCTCTAGTCTTCTATCAATCTGCCATGCGAATAGGTTTCAGTTTTCAGGAGTTTACCTTCTGTACTATAGTATTTCCAAACGCCATGTTTTAAATAATCGCCGGTAGCTACCTGACAAATTTTAAATCCCTCTTGCCTCTTTTCTCCGGTTTCGTACCACGAAAAATAGGTGTATACTTTTTTCCCTTTTTCAGAAATAGTCATGTTTGAAAAAGGCTTTCCATTGGGATAATAATATTTCTGATACTCATAATATTCCCCTTTTTTGTCCATCTTTTCAATTACCTGAGGGTTTCCTTTTTCGTCATATTCTTCGTATTCGATGATGCTTTGTTTGCGATAAACCACCTTAAAGTGCTTTTGGGAATTTGGAAAATAAGTTTCTAAACTTGCAGATGTACCGTTTGCACTGAGTTGGAAGAATCGCTCTAATGTACCATTTGGATAGTTGTTTTTATAAACAGATGTTAGTTTTCCGTTAACATAACTCCCTTGATGTTTAATGGTGATTTTATCATCATAAAAGTCCTTAACCCATCCATTACACGGCACCTTACCACACATTCGCACCGAATCACCCTCCATAAAAGGGTTGTAAATATCGTATTCGATAATTCCTTCGGTCATTATTGAATCCACGTCCTTTTCTTTTAACCAATATGAATCATCGTCAAATTGGGCGAGTAAATTTGTACATAAAATTGAATAGAGAAATAATAAAAGCGTTTTTATAAAAATCATAAATCTGAGAATTTTTTTAATAATTCAGCCATTTCTATTTGCATACTTTTAGCCTCATTAGCAGCAGCTTGTTCAAAATTTTCGTCATTTGATGCATAAATTATACTACGTGAAGCATTAACAATTAGTCCACAATCGGAATTCATCCCATATTTTGTCACTTCGTTTAACGAACCACCCTGAGCTCCTACACCTGGAACCAATAAAAAATGATTTGGCACAATCAAACGAACCTCTTTAAGCATCTCCGCTTTTGTTGCACCAATTACATACATCATATTATTTTCGTTTCCCCATGTTGATGAAACCCTCAATACTTTTTCAAAAACTCTTTCACCTGTTTCAATCCGATCCATTTGAAAGTCAAAAGCTCCTTTGTTTGAAGTTAATGCAAGTAAAACAACCCATTTTTGGTCAAAACCTAAAAATGGTTTTACCGAATCTTCGCCCATATAAGGAGCAACCGTAACGGCGTCAAAATTTTCTTCTGGGTTTTCGTTATTAAAAAACGCTTTGGCATAACGTTCGGAAGTGTTTCCAATATCGCCACGTTTTGCATCTGCTATTAAAAAAACTCTTTCCTCTAACCCACTAATGTATAACGATGTTTTCCTTAACGACTTCATACCTTTTGCACCGAGTGCTTCATAAAAAGCCAGATTGGGCTTATATGCAATGGCATAAGGCAATGTTGCATCAATAATGCGCTTATTAAACTCAAAAATTGGGTCGTCATAAGTTAATAAAAATTTTGGAATTTTTGAAATATCTATATCCAAACCCACACATAAAAAGGAGCGTTTTCGTTTTATTTCCGAAATTAAATCAGTTCTATTCATAATATTTTTTTTACAAAAATACTCAATTTCATTGTAAAAAATATTACTTTTTTGCTATACCCTGATTTTTAAACCTTTATATTCATTCTTAAAACAAGTTTTTTAGGCATATCATCCATAACACAATTATACAGCTATCACAATTACAAATAAACCATAATTGCAATATTTCATGGAGGTTGAGTGCCATCTTGAAGCTCTGTCAAATTATCAATTTATTGCTCTTAATCGATGCAGTGAACGAAATCCAACTACTTGAAATCCCACATTTGCACATTAAACAATCAGCACATTAGCAAATTGAACAATTAGCACATTAGCAAATTGAACAATTAGCACATTAGCAAATTGAACAATTAGCACAT
>CAZFPO010000134.1:4419-7280 GCA_964521105.1 uncultured Lentimicrobiaceae bacterium
AGCACATTAGCAAATTGAACAATTAGCACATTAGCAAATTGAACAATTAGCACATTAATTCATCTTTAAATCTTCAAATCGAATAATCATAACATTAGCACATTAAACAATTAGCATATTTTCAAATCTTCAAATCAAATAATTAGCACATTAGCACATTGAACAATTAGCATATTAAATCATCTTCAAATTGATTCATCTTCAAATCTACAAATTGAATAATTAGCACATTAGCACATTGAACAATTAGCATATTTTCAAATCTTCAAATCGAATAATTTTCAAATTCACTCTTTACTATCAAAATTTTTGATTGAACTCTTAGAATGACTAATTTTGCAAAATATTTAATACAACTTCGACTCAAAAACTACATGGATTATTTATGATTAGTTATTTACTCTAACAGACTATGAACTACTTCAAAAACTATTTTTCGGGATATCATAAGCAAGGTGGTATCAAAGAGCTTTTAATTATTGCTTTACCTATGGTAATTTCTACCGCCTGCGATGGTGTAATGACTTTTACCGACCGTTTGTTTCTTTCAAAAATTGGCTATGAACAAATGAATGCAGCGTTGGGTGGAGGAGTTGCAATGCAAGTGTTAATGTTCTTTTTCATTGGTCTTACTGGTTATTCAACTGCATTAGTTGCTCAATATTATGGTGCTAACGAAAAACACAATTCGTCCAAAGCAATATTTCAAGCAATAATTATAAGCGTTTTGGCTTATCCAATAATCCTTTTTTTAAAACCATTAGTAATCTATTCATTTTCGGTATTTGAAACACCTGTATCTCAACTATCTTTTCAAATAGAGTATTTAAACATTCTTGCATGGGGGAGTTTATTTAGCCTATTACGTTTTTCAATGGGTTGTTATTTTTCGGGAATTGGCAAAACAAAAATTGTCATGATTGCTACTATCGCGGCTATGCTCACCAACGTTTTTTTGGATTATGTGTTAATTTTTGGCAAGTTAGGTTTTGAGCCAATGGGAATAAAAGGAGCTGCATTTGCAACAATTTCTGGTTCATTAGTTGCCACTTTTATTTTAATTATTTCATACTTTCAACCTAAAAATATAAAAGAATTCTCGGTTTTAAAATCGTTATGTTACGACAAAGTAATCCTAAAAAAATTAATATATTATGGTTCGCCCGCAGGGATAGAAATGTTTTTGAATTTTTTGGCTTTTTCAACCATGATATTTATGTTTCAGTCGCAAGGAGATGTGGTTTCAACAGCAACAACCATAATGTTTAATTGGGATTTAGTATCATTTATTCCGTTACTTGGTATCGAAATAGCTGTAACCAGTTTGGTTGGAAGATATATGGGAGCTGGTTTGCCCGAAATTGCTCAAAATACAACATTTTCTGGAATAAAAACAGGAATATTTTATTCCATCTTGATTTTAATTTTATTCATTTTTATCCCCGAGTATTTAGTTAGAGTTTTTAGTCCCGATAATCCAAGTTTAGTATTCGATCAAGCGGTGCCAATTGCTGTTTCGATGATTAGAATTGCTACTTTATATGTTTTAGCCGAAGCAATTATGGTTGCTATAATTGGAGCACTAAGAGGGGCTGGCGACACCTATTTTACAATGATAGCATCTGTTTTATCACATTGGACATTAATTCCCTTACTTTATCTTTCATTTTTTGTTTTAAAACTTTCTGCTGTAACCTCTTGGTTTATAATGGTTATTGTTTTTTTGATTTTCTGTCTTGTTTTAATTTTACGCTTTAAGAGTGGTAAATGGAAAAAAATATCGGTAATTAATTAAAATTAAAATCATTGTTGACCGATTAAATAAAAAAAACATTTATTTTAAAAGATTCCTCACTGCGTTACCAATGACAGAATTACACAACCTCCTGATATGGAATTAATTGCAAATATAGTTCATTAGCTAATCTATAAGCAGATTTTAGTCTTTGTTTAAGCAATTGTTCTTCATAATTTTTAACTCCAAGTTCGGCATATTCTACTCCTTTGACCATCATTCTCCAATAGGTTTCTGCTAATTTTCTTGCCATTGCTTTTATCGCTGTTCTTGGTCCTTTTCTTGCTCTTAGCCTCCTTCCAAAAGCACCTATGGCTATAGTTTTACTATTGATTAAACTTTGAGCTATCGTTCTGAAAATTTGACCTGCACAAGGATGCCCCTTTTTTTTTGCTCTTTTTTTAATTTTTCCAGAACTATTATGACCTGGGGCTAATCCTAACCAACTTGTAAAATGCTTTTCTGTTCCCCATTTCGTAAGATCAGATCCTGTTTCTGACAAAAGTTGCAACCATGTATAATCTGTTATTCCTGAAATATTTGTTGCATCTTTATCCCCAAATATTTTTAACAAATTTGAACCTAAGTTGTCAACTTCAGGTTTGTGGTGTCTAATTGGCTTTCGTGGAGTGTTTTGTTGATTTTTATCATCAGATTGACCCATTTTATTTATTACAGTATTTATCTGTTCATCGCATTTTGAAATCATGCTTTTATAAAACATATAGCTTTCATGGGATTGCTTTAAAGCAAATAAATGTGACTCACTGTATTTACCTTCCAAAGATTTTAATACATCTTCTTTTTTAGTTTTCAAGATGCTTTTATGACACAGTTGAATCAGAACATTTTTATCTCTTTCCCCTGATAAAATTGCTTCAATAATTGCCAAACCGCTTTTTCCATGTATTTGACTCAGGACTTCTTTAAGTCGAATATTCATAAGTGTTAAAGATTTTTGCATTTGATTTACACACATTGCCGATGGTCGAATATGGTCTTCTCTAAGTCTCATGTAGCTTCTAAGTTCTTGAATACTTCCCTCTGCAACAAAGCATCTGTTTAA
>CAZFPO010000135.1:0-7175 GCA_964521105.1 uncultured Lentimicrobiaceae bacterium
GTAGAAGAAGAACAAGATTATCTGAAAAGGATTGAAACCCATCCGGAGGAGTATACTCAGGAAAAATTTTTTCAAAAAATGGCTCAGTTCGGAACTCTCACTTTAATAAATGACTTGCCTGTTATACAAACGGCAGCACAACTATACGAGGCTTACAAGCAAAGAAACGAAATAGAGATAATGTTTGATGCGTATAAAAATGTAATCGAAGCAGATAAAATGTACATGCAAAACAGATACGTGCTCGAAGGCTGGCTTACTGCCAATTTTATTGCCATGATAGCATATTATAGGCTCTTCCAAAGATTAAAACAGGCAGAGTTATTAACAAAATACTCACCTAAGGACATCGTGGAAATTTCAAAAAGCATTTTCCAAACTAGAATAAACAGCAAATGGAGAAGGTCAGAAGTAACCGCTAAAATTGCAGCTGTCTTTAAAAAAATCGACATAGAATACCTAAATTAAGCGGAGTTAGGGTTCAAATTTTTTCGCATCTAAGAGATGCCCGCAAACAGATTGCTAAAGACGAAGCAATTCCAGCTTATGCTGTTTTTACCGATGAAGAATTGGTTGGCATTGCTAAATTAGATGTTGTTGAACTGTCCTCAATAAAATCGGTAAAAGGAATAGGCGAGAAAAAAACTGAAAAATTTGGCAAAAAAATTATCGAATTATTTAATCAATCTTCCACAAAATGAAGCGTGTTGGAAATCTCATCGAGTCAATTGCCAATCCTGATAATTTAAGATTGGCATTTTATAAAGCCCAAAAAGGCAAAACAACAAAGAATGATGTAATTTTTTTTTCAAAACATTTAGACAAAAATTTAGCACTTATACGCGAACAAATCTTGAATAGTAGTTTTGATTTGGGTAATTATCATCAATTTACAATTTACGAACCTAAAAAACGTCAAATTTGTGCTGCACCATTTCGCGAACGTGTATTGCATCATGCTATCATAAATATTTGTCATCCTGTATTTGAGCGTTGTCAAATTTTCGACAGCTATGCTTGTCGTAAAGGAAAAGGTACTCATGCTGCATTGTTGCGTGCATTGTATTTTCAAAAAAAACATAAATGGCATTTGAAATTAGATATACGTAAATTTTTTGATAGTGTTGACCAACAGATATTGTTTAGTAGTTTAAAACACATCTTTAAGGATAAAAAACTCCTTGATATTTTTAACACAATAATTAGTAGTTATGCCGTTTTGCCAGGTAAGGGAATACCTATTGGGAATCTTACTAGTCAGTATTTTGCAAACCATTTGCTGTCTGCTGTTGATCATTTTGTTAAAGAAACATTGCAAATTCCCGGATATGTTCGCTACATGGACGATATGGTGTTATGGCACAACGATAAATCAAAATTATTGGAGGCAGGTAAACGTTTAAAAGACTTTATCAGTAACGAATTTTGCCTTGAACTGAAACCGTTTTGTTTAAACCAAAACATTAAAGGATTGCCTTTTTTATCGCATATTGTTTTTCCGTATACAGTAAAACTATCTAACATGAGTAAGCAAAGGTTTGCTAATAAAATGAAAAAATATTGTGAATATCTCGAAAACGAAATATGGTCACAGGACGATTTTAAGAGACACATTGAGCCTTTGATTGCTTTTACGGGTTCAAACAAAGGGTTTCGCAAAAAAGTTTTAGAAAATATTGAAGGGCAATGGCCGTGGGTTCTAACCGCGTGAATCGCGGCGGTAGCTGGAACAATGGTGCTTCTAACTGCCGTGTAGCTAATCGTAACAACAATAGCCCCGGCAATCGCAACAACAATCTTGGCTTCCGCCTTGCCCATAGCTCAATAACACCGATGGATGTCGGTTAATGAACAGGCTATTGTCCCATCCGTACATTTTGGTAAAAATAATTATTAATGTAGTATTAGTAGATTAATTTGTCGAAAATCCTACATTATTTTTTTATTCCAAATTAATCAATAGGTGATTTAAAAAAAAATCGAACGAATTGATTTAGAATCATTTAATCGTTTTTGCGATGCTATCGCTGATTCTGGGTTAAACTAATTGTTTTCGTGTTTGTAATTGTTGAAATTTCCTAAAAATTGCTCAATATGAAAAACTTCATCACAATTTTCAAAAGTAAAACCATTACCAAAAAGAAACCATTTTTTTCGTTCAGACATGCTTAGTTTTTTGATGTTTGGAAATTTTGATATAGGAACAATAATAATACGACCATCCTGTAGTAAAACTTTGATTTTCCCTTTCATATCAAACGAAACACTCTTAATAATGGGTGTCTCATCCCAAAAACCTTCAATTTTTGCTTTATTACACATAATTATTTAACTTTTATGGTTTTAATTGTTTTTCCAGAAATAAAATCTTTCCATTGTTGGATTAATTCTTCTTTATATAAAACTGTTATTTGCAATATTTCGTTTTGTTGTTTTTGAGTTAAGTCGCCCGATTCAGCAATCTCTATATTCGGCTCAAGCCAAATTTTACACAAATTAAACATTGATTTTTTGCCTACATGAATATGCATTCTTTTCTCATTTGCATCGGTAGCATAAATGATGAAAATCCATAAATTTTTGTAGATCAAAATTTTTGGCATGAGTTTTTTTTACAAAAATAATATTAATTTTCTGATTTGTCAATATCTGCCAAGCTGTTTAACAGACATTTATCCATCTTTACATTTATAGTATAGTCGGGGGACGACTATACTATAATTTCGGAATAGTCGTCCTCCGACTATTGCATACAACTTGACGGAGAGAATCCCTTTAAAACTTCCTTGCAAAATATTTTTAAAAAAATCGGAGTTCCTATTTTAGAAACTCCGATTTTGATTAAAGATAATCAGAAATTATTTCCTACTTAAACGCTTTTTCTGCTAGCCCTTCACCCGACAACTTGAGTTTCTCCATGTAATCGGGAACGGCTTTACCCAAATGTTTGTCAACATAAAGTTTGGCTAAATACATTCCCAACATAAACCCATGACCACGCAAACCAATTAATAAACCGTTTTCGGGATCAACAATATAGCGAGGTTCGGTGTAATAACCCGACCAAACAGCTTGGAAACCAACCGAAGAAAGTTCAGGAATCCAATCCACAAAAACTTCAGAAACAATTTGCAAAAATTCTTTGCTGTTTATTTTGAGGTTTTTCCACGATTCCGAAGGATCAACCGATGGCGAAGCACAGCCAATAATTTGTCCAGTTTCGCGAAGCTGTTGTCCGTAAACTGCCGAAAATCCTTTGTAGTGTTGACGGTCGATGAGCATATCCAAAGCATCACCATTTTTACCCATTAAAGGAAGTCGGCGAGTGATAAACGCCTGATGTTTAACAGGATATAATCCAGTTTCTATGCCTAACGCTTGAGTAAATTTTTCGGCATTCCAACCCAAAGCATTGGCAAAATGACCACATTCAAATTCAATGTATTCTTTGTCGTGAGTTTTAACCAGTGTAATCACCTTATTCCCTTCTTTAAATACATTCATCAATTCACAATCTTCGTAAATTGTACCACCAGCCTCTTCACCTTTACGGCGGATGTAGTCGATAACCCTACCGGGAGTGGCTTGCCAACAATCGTGAGTGATTAGGGCAGCTTTGTATTTTTTTAGATTTTGGTTGAATTTTGGAGATATTTCTGTTCTAAAATCCTTAGGGTCAACCATAAACGCATCCGACCAAGCTCTTGAAGCATCCAATGCTCTATACGTATCATCATCGTGAGCAAAACTCACATAACGAATGGGTTTGAAATCGATGTTGTGTTGCGATTGAATTTCTTTAAATAAATCCAAATTATGGCGAGCAATTTCGGAAATATCAGGATTTGAAAATGCTGGGCGACCACCCGCGATGTTTCTCCACGAAGCTCCTCGTTCCCAGTTTACTAATACTGGTTTCATTCCCGCTTCGGCAAAATATCTGAATAACCCACTACCACCAATTCCACCACCAGCTATTAACACAGGGGTTTGAATTCGTTTAGTTTTTGCTCCATTTATCGTTGTGATAACTTCTTCGTTTAAATTATTGGGATAGGTTTCGCCTAAGGTAACTTGATTGGATAGTGGTCCGCGAGGTGTTGCTTCACCAACGATGGTAATGCCATACTGACGGATGTTTTGTTTGAGTCGAGGGATACAACGTTTACCGCGACAAGGTCCCATGCCTAAACGAGTGGTGTGTTTAATTTCATCAACCGAGATAAATTTTCGGTCGCCAATAACGTCCAAAATTTCGTTTAACTTTACGTCGTCGCAGTGACAAACATACGTTTTTGCTTCGATGTTTTGTTGCATTGGTTCAATGCTTACAGGTTTAGGATAATTTTCTTTCACGATAAATCCACGCACATTAATCATTGCTTCGCCTTCGATGGTAAGAGATTTTACCCGTGCAATATTTGTTTTATTAGGTTTGCGGAGAATTTTTTCAATCATTCCTTCCCCTAAAATTTTACCATTATTATCTACTAAAAATACTTCTGCATTTTCTGCTGCTTCGTATTCGATTGGTAAAAACAACCATTGTTTTTTAATATTGTAACCAAAAATTGCCAATCCAGGGCATTGGAACACACAATCCATACAGCCAATACATTTTTCGAAATCAATTTGCGGTACATGGCTAGTTGAGGTTTTTGTAATAGCGCCATGAGGACAAGCAAAAGCACAAGGATTGCATGCAAATCCGTATAAACAGTCGATGACAACAAATCCTTTCGAGTTCATACGTTCAGTAGATGGAATGTACGGTTTTTCTATAACTCTGGTTGGGTGTTGTTGCGAGTCGATATATTCTTTTGAAAGGGCTAAATAGTCATCATAATTTACACGTTTGCCAATTTCCATGACAATTTCCATGGCTGCTTGTTTGCCACGAAGAACGGCACTAGTTCCTTCGCCAATTCTAATGGCATCTCCAACACCATAGGTGTGAATTCCAAATACTTCTTTTCCTTTAATCAGCAGTTGATCGTCGGCAACCAAACCTGTGCAAATGTTTATTACATCGATGTCGCCAATGATTTTTTCGGTACCTGGAATTGGTTTAAAGTTTTCACATTCGGCAACAACAGCTCCAGTAATTCCATCATGATTTTCGTTAGGAATCGCCTTTAAAAGAATATGTCCGGTTAAAACTGGAATTCCTAAACGACGAACTCGGTTAGCCTGAACAGGAAATCCACCTTCGCGACCTTGAGCTTCGATGATTGCTTTAACTTGAGCCCCAGCTTGAAATGCTTGATAGGAGGTAAGGTAACCAATGTTTCCAGCTCCCACGGTCAAAATTCGTTTTCCGAGTAAGGTGTGTTCTACATTCATCATTTTTTGGAACACAGCAGCAGTATAAACTCCTGGTAAATCGTCGTTTTCGAATGTTGGAACAAACGGAACCGCTCCGGTTGCAACCACTAAATATTGAGCATCTACAAAATAAATTTCATCGGTCGAAATGTTTTTAACGGCTATTCGTTTACCTTCGAGTAAATCCCAAACGGTAGAGTTTAATAAAATTCCATCGTGATTATCGCCAGCAAGTGTTTTTGCAATTTCAAAACCTCGCATTCCACCATATTTTTTCTCTTTTTCGAAAAAGAAAAATTGATGAGTTTGCATGTTAAATTGTCCGCCGATATGCTCGTTGTTATCAATCACGATATTTGGAATATCGTTTTCGCTCAAAAATTCGCGACAAGCCAATCCCGCAGGACCAGCACCGATGATGGCAACTTCGGTTTTGTAAATTTTTACTGGATTTTCAGATGGATAATGAACGATAGATGTGGTGTCGTTTTTGCTAATTTCACGAACTTCTTTAATGCCATCGACTTTAGTAACGCAAATTCGGCGAATTTGACCATCAACCAGCATTTCGCATGCACCACACTTTCCAATTCCACATTCTAAACTTCGTTCTCTGTTGTCAATACTATGACTGTGAACAGGATGTCCGGCTTGATGTAATGCGGCAGCAATGGTGTAGCCAATTTCTCCGGTAATTATTTCTCCGTTAAAATTAAACTCGACTTTCTTTGCTTCTGGAATGTCGAGAATTGGGTGTTTGGTAATTTTATACATTGTTTATTTTTTAAAGTCGTATTTTGAGTGCAAAATTAATTTTTTTCTATTCAATTATTTATTTATACAATTAATTTTTCAATCCCAAAATTGACTTTTTATTTCAAATAAAAACAGAATGTTAATCAGGTGTTAATCGGGTTTAAGTTTAAACAAAATCAAAACAGGTAAATACGACTGCAAAATACGCACAAATTTAGAACTACAAAAAAATAAATTGTTTTTTATTCGTTAAATAGTAAAAAAAAGTAGTGAAAGTATGGGTTTTTTTTTGTAACTTTGCAAAAAAGGGAGTAAACTATGGCAAACAAAATCAAAGTACTTTTTATTTCTCAAGAAATAACACCTTACGTAGACGAAACACATATTTCAAAAATAAGCAGAACACTTCCTCAAGGAATTCAAGAAAAAGGTCGTGAGGTAAGATGTTTTATGCCTCGTTATGGATGTATCAACGAACGTCGTAATCAATTGCACGAAGTAATTCGTTTATCTGGTATGAATATTATCATAAATGATACCGATCATCCACTTGTAATTAAGGTTGCTTCAATTCCAACAGCTCGTTTACAGGTTTATTTTATCGATAACGAAGAATATTTTAAACGTAAATCGATGTTGGTTGATGCAAATCATGTTATGCATGCCGATAACGATGAACGTGCTATATTTTTTGCTCGTGGAGTTATTGAAACCATAAAGAATCTTGGTTGGGCTCCTGATATTATTCACTGTCATGGCTGGTTTACTAATATGATTCCTTTATATTTGAAAAAAATTTATAAGGATAATCCAATTTTTTCCGATACAAAAGTTGTTTATTCGGTTTATGATGATGGATTTAATAATTCGTTAAGCGAAAATTTATACGACAAAGTTAAATTTGACGGAATTCCAGCAAAAGATATCAAACATTATAAAGAAGCAAATTTTGTTTCAACTACAAAATCCGCTCTTGATTTTTCGGATGCTGTTATTATCAATAGTAATATAATTCACCCCGAAATTCAAACTTATCTGTCTAATGTTAAATGCCCAATACTTGGGTATAACCCCGAAGAAAATTATATAAATTC
>CAZFPO010000136.1:0-7175 GCA_964521105.1 uncultured Lentimicrobiaceae bacterium
TAAAAAAAATATTATTTTCACTTTCTGCTTACTATGTTTGATTATATCATGCAAAAAAGAGACAGCAGAATTGAAAATTAATTCGAGCAAATTTACAAGTTTGAATGTGTTGAAATGTTCAAATTACAGTGAATTATTTCAAAAAATTAATCTAGTTCAAAGAATGACAAGTGCTGAGTTTGAAATATTTCAAAAGAACAATCACTATACTTCATTTGGAAAAAAATGTGATGAAATTTATTCCAGTTTTAATCCAAAAACCGCTAGTAAAGAAGATTTTGAAAATTTCTTAAAAAATAATAAAAAATATATTAATTTAATAACACGAGAGGATGGAGATAAATATTTGGAAACACAATTAAGTAATAATCCAATTAGATACTTACTAAATTCAAATAGGATGATAATAGTTGGAGAGAGAGTGTATAAATATTTTAATGAAGGATTATTATCTTCAGATGTTTCAAATTTTGATAATATTATTAATATTGAGTATGAAGATGCTAAATGTATCATAAATCCTAATTATTGTTTTGTAAATTACTCCGATGAATTTGCAAATAAAGATTTAGCACACGATTGTGGTACATATAGCGAAGATAGAAATACTGTTGGTAATGATAGAACATTTATTCAAGTTGGTATAAATTTTATAGAAAAAATAGATGATAATCATTATTTGTATGCTATTTATGGACAAATAAGACCGTATCATCAAGTTTTAGGAATATGGTATTATTGCTCAAGGACATTATCTGGTAACTTTGGTTTTAATTTAGATTACAAGCAAAATAATATATGGTGCAGATTGCCATATAGTTTTGCTATTCCAAATCAAACATCAACAAATTTTGCATGGTCATTTCAAGGTACAACTAATGTACAAGGAGATATTCACTTTGGAAGTATAAATGCATGGGGGCGAACACCTTCTACAGGGTATGCAGAAATATATTGTAATGTTGGTTTGTAGTAATTAATTAAGGTGGTGTTTATTTAACACCACCTTAAAACACATAAATATGAGATACACGTTGTGCATATGTTTTATTTTATTTTGTTTACTTTCGTGCAGGAAAGAAGTTGAATCTGATGATTTAAGTTTTATTTCAAAGCCTGTTGTTAATGGTATCTTGATCCCAGATAGTTTAATTAAACTTCAAGTATCAATGACTTGTGGAATCAAACAAAAAAATATTGAAATGGTAGAAAATGCCACAATTTCTTTATATGAAAACAATGTTTATGTTGAGAATCTTCAAAATATTGGAAACGGAATATATTATTCAACCAAAAAAGTTGAAGCAGAAAAAAAGTATGACTGTAAAATTGAAATACCTAACTATAATGTTGTTTACTGCAGTGAAATAGTTCCGTTATCAATTCCTTGTACAGAAATTGTTCATATCAAAAATTCTGGCATCAATCAAGAAGGAGATCAATATTCATCAATTAAGTTTTTATTTGCAAATAATAGAGAAAAGAAACAATACTTTGAAGTTAGAATAAAATTACTAAAACCATCATACTATAGGGAAAGTACTGGTTATGCACAACTCGAAAAAATTACCGATCCAATATTACTTAAAGAAGGTATTCCCTTAGCTTTATTTAGTAATGAGAACATTTCCAATGCTTCTTATACTATGATTATTAATTATTCTACGGGTAGTTATAGTTCAGATGGAATGACACTATTTCCATTAATAGTAGAATTTCGTACAGTCAGTAAAAGCTATTATCAATATTCCCAACAACTTTATTTATATCAAAAAGGGAGATACAATAATGGCATAAACAACATCACTTCAGCTTTTCCACTTTATTCGAACATAATTAATGGTTCTGGGATATTTGCTGGTTATTCTGTGTTTTATTCAGACACAATATTTCCTTAATATAAAATTATGATTAAAAGTATTTTAGCTAATCTGATGTTTTTAATATTTTGTGTAAATATTATATGTGCTCAAAACACAGCTCAAATATCTGGTTTTGTTTATGATGGTATTACGAATGAAGTACTTATAGGAGTAAATATCGTAGATACAACATCAAAATTTATCTCGACTACAGATAAAAATGGTTATTTTAACATTATTATTAAAACTCCTACTTCAATTAGAATTTCTTATGTAGGTTATAAAAGTGTTTTATTAAATATAAATCAGCCTAAAGATACCGTAATCGTTTTAAAATTAATTAATAGTATTGAATTAAAGCAAGTTGAAATTGTTTCAAAAAGAGTTTCCGAATTTAATTTGGAAAAACTATCAATGAAATCGGTAAATAATATACCATTCTTAGGAGGAAAACCAGATGTGTTAAAAGCGATGCAACTTTTACCTGGTGTTTCTTCGCAAAATGAAGGCTCAAGTTTACTTTTAGTTAGAGGAGGTGATCCTGGTCAAAACCTATATCTTTTTGACAATGTGCCTATTATATATGTAAATCATTTAGGAGGTTTTTTATCAGTTTTTAATCCAGACATCATAAGTGAAATATCTTTATATAAAGGAGGCTTTCCTGCTAACTATGGTGGTAAAATTTCATCTATTGTTGATATAAAACAGCGAGATGGTGATGCTTCGGGATATAAGAGTTCCATAGGAATAGGTATTACGGATTTATCAATTTCTATTGAAGGTCCAACCAAGATAAAGAATAGTAGTTTTATAATAGTTAGTCGAAAAACCTTAATTGATCCATTTATGGCTTTGATATCCAAATTGTCAGAAGGTAATTCTTTTATTTTTATGTATGGATTTCATGATATTAATGGTAAGTACACAGTAAAACTAAATAGCAAAAACACAATAAGTGCATGTATTTATCAAGGAGATGATTACATAAATTATTGGTCTGACCCAAAGAAGTCTCTTTCAATTGGAAAGTATAGAATGAATAATACCTGGGGTAATTGGATGACTTCCATTAATTGGCATAAAGTATTTTCTTCAAAATTATATGGGAATATTGGAATTTCTAATACAAAGTATCGACTAAAAGAGAAGGTTAGTTATTCTAGAAAAGATGATATTGATACTAACTTTTATTCAAGTGATTTTTCTTCATCAGTTAACTGTAACACTCTTTTTGCAAATTTTAAATTTTCGGTAAAAAATAATTGGACTATTGGATTCGGTGCAAATACATTGTTAAACATCCATAAGCCTAATACCTATACAAGTAATGTTAATTTCAAAATGAGTTCATATGAAAGTACTTCTAAGTCAATTGAGTCAAGGTTATATATGGAAAACAAAGTACTTATCCATAAAAAATTGGAATTAAATATTGGGTTTAATCTATCAAATTACATGAATTTAAATTTTAATGTTTTTTCTCTAGAGCCACGAATTAAAATAAATGTATTAATTAATTCAAATAATGTAATTAATTTCAGCTATATGAGAGTTACTCAATATAGTCATTTATTATTTTCAAATACGAGCATAATGAATAATGAAATTTGGATACCTGCAAGCAGTAGTGTTTTGCCTTCATATTCTGATCAAATATCTATTGGATGGTCGTCAAGTTTCAATAAAGAAACTTTTTTGTTTGATTGCAATTTGTTTTATAAAACAATGAACCAATTAGTTACTTATAAAGAGGGATACACTTCAATTAAAGGGGATGATAACTGGATGTCAAAAATCGAAAAAAATGGTTATGGTTTATCAAAGGGCATCGAAGTTCGATTAAAAAAAGTAAAAGGATTAGCAAATGGATTTGTTTCTTATTCTTTTTCTAAAACAACAAGAAAATATGACGGGATAAATAATGGAAAATCGTATGATTATGAATATGATAGACCTCATTCTCTTTCAATTTCTTCAAGTTATAAGATAAGTCCAAATATATCAATTAATTTGCTTTGGATTTTTCAGACAGGTTTGCCCTATACACCAGCTATTGGAAAGCAGCTTTTACCATCATTAACACCAAACATTTTAGGTGAATATTTTTATTATGAAGCATTAATATATGGCGATAGAAATAGTGGTAGAATGAAAAACTATCATCGATTAGATGTTTCATTGAATTATGAAAAAAGAACGAAAAGAGGGAATAAAGCAATTTGGACTTTTTCAATTTATAATTTATATAATCGACAAAATCCATATTCCTATTATTATAATACAAATTCAACCAGCGAAATTACAATCCCCGAAAATGGATTAAATGATGATCAAATTTCTCTATATCAAATTAGTTATTTTCCAATAATGCCGTCTGTATCATATAAAGTTTTTTTTGATTACAGTACCATTAAAAATAAAGTTAAAACACCTATTCGACAAAAAATATTAAAATGGATGAAATATGAAAAATAAAATATTTATAGCGGGTTTGCTTTTTGTTAATTTAATGATGTGTTTTTTGAATTATAATTTTGGGCAAAACTTATCTGTTAAAAACAGATTGAATATTAAAACGGGTTTTGCAATTTATAAACCATTACAAAATAAAAATATTAATTACAGGCTTGAGCTAAATTATGGGGTTAGTAATTTAATTGAGTGTGGAGCATACATTG
Source organism: uncultured Lentimicrobiaceae bacterium (assembly GCA_964521105.1). GTDB lineage: Bacteria > Bacteroidota > Bacteroidia > Bacteroidales > WCHB1-69 > JAQUGA01. The sequence goes on from CAZFPO010000136.1 coordinate 4,544, forward strand.
GTTATTCAAATTTTGATATGATTTTCAGAAATGAAAACCCTACAGATTCATTTTCTTTATATTTAATTAAAAAAAATCCTACACTTTTTGTAGGTCTGAATTGTAATTTTAATTTTCTGCCATTATTTATTAAATCTTCAGATTTTAGATTTGATTTATATGCAACAACTAAAATTGGTGGACAATTTGGATTAATCAATTCAAATAATTTATTTGAAGGGGGCTATAAGGAATATTATGCGCTTGGAGGAGGATTGGCTTTTTATCCTTGGCGACATGTTGGCTTTTTTGCCGAATATACTTTGGGCAAATTTTATTATAGCGATAACAAGAAGTTAAGATTTGGATTTTCATTAAAATTTTGAAAGAACAAAATCGATATTGAAACAATTAAACAGGTGATTATAAGTTATTTATCTATATGGGCAACAGTATAAAATACTGTTTTTTTAATTTTGTATTTTGAAAAAGTTATTTTAAACTCCAATAATCTGCATTTGTTAGTTAATTATTCATCATTTTTTTTATTTATTAATTGTTTCATTTAAACGCAAAAACCAAGTTGAAGACATAATTATCGGTACCAAAACATAAAAATAGTAGTTAGTTTGGAAACAATGATGAATTTACAATAATTGTTCGAGGAACCATAGTTTTGGCTTGTTTTACAACTTTAATCTTTTAGTTAGCCGAAGTCATAAATCGGCTAAAATTGAAAGATAAAAATATTTGTTTTTTAACATCACTCAAAAAGATCCATGTAATAGGCACAGGTGTATTGGTCGCAAAGTCGATTAAACTCTTGCAACCTCCAATATTTTCGTTTGCCTTTTTTAGCAAATGTAAATTTATCGTTGATGTCGATTTTACCACAACAATCGTTGGTAAATATTTGAATATTGCCCACAAAATCAAATCTTTTTTCGTCAATGATGGTAATGTCACCATCTATTTTTGCATATTCCGATTTGTCTTTGGAAAACTGTTCACCTTTAATTTTTAACACATCCGACTCTTTAGTTATATTGGCTTTGCCGTATGCGTCCCAAATAAATTGTACACCAAAAACATGTTTACCAATGAGTTTTTTTTCTGCTTTTTCAAGTTCCGTTTCTTCTTTAATTGGTTTATTGGCTTCTTCCGTTTTATCCACTTCTACCACTTGTGACGACTTTAACGTGTCGCCTGTTTCCGCTTTTTTTGCCTCGGTTTTTGGTGATTGCTCGCAGGAATTCGCACCAATTATTAAAAATAAAACAACCATCAAAGCAATGTATTTGTTTTTTTTCATAGGGTTAGTCTTTAAGTTTATATAAAAGTACAACGTTAAAGGCATTATAACAAGTGTCGAAAAGGAATCAACAACCACCCAATAATTTTATTAAATCGAGGGCGATTCTTCCATTTTTGATAATCAAAAGGAATACAGTCTTTGAGTGTGTCGGAGATGAAGTTATTAAACATTTCGCCTAAGGCTGTATCCTTGCCTTGAATCATAATTTCGTGCATATATCTGAAGGAGCGGTAATCGAAGTTTGTTGATCCAAAAACAAATTTCTCGTGATCGATGATTAATACTTTAGCATGAAGATTATGAGGTGTATACATCCAAATTTTTATTCCTGCACGTGAAAGAACTCCTAAATACTTATCTCGTAGGTGATCGGCTAAGCTTACATCCGAATGAAAAGGGATAAAAACATGAATTTGAATTCCCTTTTTAGTAGCCATAATTAAGCGTCTGCGAAGTTTATAACCGGGTAAAAAATAGGGTGTTACAATGGTTATTTCGGATTTAGCCCTGCGGATAATTCGCTCGTAATGAACTTTTACTTTTTGTTGATAAATGGATGGAAAATCTTGAATGATTAAAAAATCCTGATATTTTATATTTCGCTTGTAGTTTTGGCGTTTATAAAACTGATTTTCGGCATTTTTCATGTAATTTACAATTGTTTTTTTGAGAATTCGGGCAATGCCGCCTTCCATACGAACAATTGTTTCGCGCCAATCGGCTGAATAAGCCGTTATATTGGCTGAGCCTACATGAGAAATTACATCATCAATGACCACAATTTTTCGATGACTTCGTTGATGATTTGATGAAAAAAAATCTAGTGAAATTTTAATTTTTTCAAAATAAACAACCACTCCACCATGCTTTGTAATTGGGTTAAAAAATGCTTCGTTCACATTTGTTCCCCACGAATCTACTAAAAGTTTTACGGTAACTTTTTCCTTACATTTTCGGCTCAAGAGCGAGAGAAAACGTTTGCCAACTTCATCATCATTAAATCGATACGTTTCGATAAAAATCGAATGTTTGGCTTGCGAAATGTCCTCGTAAAGTTGATCGAACCACTTTCGAGGTGTATCAAACAACATATAGGAGAGATTCGTTTCGCTCATGAATTTTTTTATCTAATTTTACGAATAGCAGGCATAAAAAGTTGTAGTAAAAATAACAGACCGATTACACCTGAGGTAATGTATGCAATCCGACCAATATAGTCGCCATATACGGTATAAACCGTGAGCTCACTGTTTTGGTTAAGGGTTTCTTTAATTACGGTAGGAGTCCACCATTCGGTTTTTTGCAACACATCGCCACGTTGATTTATAAATCCCGAAG
>CAZFPO010000137.1:0-7164 GCA_964521105.1 uncultured Lentimicrobiaceae bacterium
AAGACAAAGATTATTTGTTTTTAGATGCAGATGACCCTTCTACTAGAAGTCTTTTACAAAGTCCCACAACTGAGCAAATTCGGACATTTATTGGGGATTACAAATATGTATTTCTTGACGAAGCTCAAAGAATTTCAGGCATAGGTTTGACCTTAAAAATAATAACTGACCAATTTAAAGATGTTCAACTATTTGTTAGTGGTTCATCTTCGTTTGATTTAGGGAATGCTTTAAACGAACCATTGACTGGTAGAAAATGGGAATATGAATTATTTCCAATTTCTTGGGAGGAATATGAAAAGAAAATTGGTTATATAAAAGCCGAGCAACAAATAGATAATCGCTTATTGTACGGATTTTATCCTGAAGTAATAAACAATCAAGGAAAAGAACGAGAAACTTTGAAAAATCTTGTAAATAGTTATTTATATCGTGATATTTTGGCTTTTTCTGATATTAGAAAACCTGAGATATTAGAACAACTATTACAAGCATTAGCCTTACAAATGGGAAGCGAAGCAAACTACAATGAATTAGCCCAGCTACTAAACGTAAATAAGATTACAATACAAAAATATATAGAAATACTAGAACAAAGTTATATTGTATTTCGATTAAGTAGTTTTAGCAGAAACCTAAGAAATGAAATCAAACAGAATCGTAAGATTTATTTTTACGACAATGGTATAAGAAATATGATTTTAGGAGATTTTAAGCCTTTAAATCTTAGACTTGACAAAGGTGCTTTATGGGAAAATTTTCTTGTTTCTGAAAGAAGAAAACAAAACATTTATAAAGACACTTTTGCTAAAATGTATTTTTGGAGAACTCAGCAACAACAAGAAATTGACTTTGTTGAAGAAAAAAATGGAGATATTTCTGCATTTGAGTTTAAATGGAAAAATAAAAAAATAAAACTCCCTCAAAAATTTATAAAAGCATACAATGCAAACGAATTTGTAATTAATAGAGATAATTTTAGAGAGTTTGTAAAAATAAATAACTAAGTGCCTATGTACAACAAGTGCTATGAAAACAATTTTATTGAAGCGGAAGGGAATACGCAAGCGAATATATTAAAAACTTTTTAAAAATAAACGATATAAAATTATGGCAACATTAGAAAAAGCATTAGCAATAGCTATAAATGCACATAAAGGTCAAAAGGATAAGGCTGGAGCTGACTACATTTTACACCCAATTCGTGTAATGCATAAAGGCGAAACTGAAATAGAGAAAATTTGTGGAATATTGCACGATGTTATAGAGGATAGTAATATGACATTCGAAGACCTTAGAAATGAAGGATTTTCTGAAGATGTGATTTCTGTGCTGAAATGTCTTACAAAAGTAACTGACAATGAAAATTATGATGAATTTATTAACAGAGTTATTCAAAACCCTATTGCTGTAAAAGTAAAAATAAATGATTTGCTAGACAATATGGATATTACGAGATTAAAGGAGCTAAACGACAGAGATTTAAAACGAATAAATAAATACTTGAAAGCTTATTGGACATTAAAAAATATATAATCTATTAGCCAGAAAGCAAAAAAACAAATAGCGGTAAATCCCAAATTTAGTCGTTGAGTTACTTTTGAAAAATAGTTTTTTCCTAACATCTAATACCAAATTGAATTTGTATATAGTCCAATGACGTAATACAAATTCTAATTTGTTTTGTGCCGATGCTAATAATAAATAGTACATTTATCCGCCATAAAGGCGGATAAATTGGACTATATTATTATTCAAATCTATCTAACTCAACTCTAACTCACTGATAATTCATTGATTAGAATACCGTATTTCTAATTAATGAACTACTGGCAATAGGTATAACAATAATAATAATGTCGAAAACAAGGTGCAGAGCACCGCAATATCTGTAATTGATCATACTGAAAACAGATGGAGGTGCATCGCACCGAGCTATCGAACAATAATTCTTGAAAACTTTTACTGCTTGGCTAAGTTAGATACTTATTTCTAATTAATGAACTACTAGCAATCGGTATGATTCTTCTAGGATAACAAAAATGAAGCGGTGAGTTATTGGGTATAAAGATTTTTTTACGCCCTTATTTTCAAAAAACAAATAATCCATTCATACCTTTTGTGTAATTTTGGCGTTTAAATTGAAAATAAATTTTAATGAAGAAAGTTTTTAGCGTTTTATTGTTTTGTTTTTTTGTCCTTCTCGCTTTTTATTCCTGCCGAAAAGAAGATATTTTTAACGAAGATTCCGATGCTAAATTAAATTTTTCGGATGATTTAATATGCTTTGATACTGTTTTTACAACCATTACCACGGCTACTCGACAATTAATGGTGTATAATCCATATTCCGAATCGATAAAAATATCGTCCATTTATTTAGCGGGTTTGCAGCAATCATATTTCAGTATTAATGTTAACGGTAAGTCGGGTGTTTCTTTTACCGATGTCGAAATACGTCCTAAAGACAGCTTATATATTTTTATTCAAGCTAAAATAAATCCTAATAATCAAAACAATCCATTACTAATTTCCGATTCTATTGTTTTTAACACCAATGGGAATGTTCAGGATATCGATTTGCTGGCTTATGGACAAGATGCAAATTTTATTATTGCGGATACTTATCGAACTGGTTTGCCACCGTATAAAATTGTTGCTGGCGAAGGTCAAACGGTAAATTGGAACAATTCAAAACCTTATGTAATTTATGGTTATGCAGTTATCGATTCGGTAGGTAGTTTGAAAATTCCAGCAGGAACACAAATTTATTTACATAAAAACGCTGGTATATGGGTTTATAAAGGGGGCAATATTCAAGTAAATGGTACTAAGGATTTGCCCGTTGTTTTTCAGGGCGACCGAAGAGAGACTTGGTATACCGATGCTCCCGGACAGTGGGATAGAATTTGGATAAACGAAGGTGCAAATGATAATATCATTAGTCATGCAATTATTAAAAACTCCTTTATTGGAATTCAAGCCGAAACATTAGATGCCTCCATGGGAAATAAACTTATTCTCGAAAACACTCGAATTTTGAACGCTTCCGGAATCGGACTTTTAAGCCGAAACTATAAAATTGATGCAACTAACAATTTAATTGCAAATTGTGGACAGTATTGTGTAGCATTAACTTACGGAGGAACTTATCAATTTATCCATAACACTTTTGCTAATTTTTGGACAGAAACAGTTCGTCAAACACCACTGTTTTATATGAATAATTTTTTGGAAACATCTACCCAAACGTATATTAACGATTTGCAAATAACCGTTGCTAATTCAATTATCTACGGTAGTAATATCAATGAATTTGAAATGGAGAAAAAACCAAATACGGTATATAATTATTTATTTGACCATTGTATTATTCGTACTGACTTAAACATTTCATCTGATGCAGGTTTTGTTGAGTGCAAAAAGAATGTAAATCCATCTTTTATCGACCAATCGGTGGCAAATTACAACATACCTTCCACTTCGCCAGCTATTGACGCTGGTAGCGAAGTTTACTTACCAATTGTTGGATTTGATATTAACGAAAATCCTCGTTCATCACCCCCAGATATTGGTGCTTTTGAATACACTCCGAGCGGAAATAAAAATCGATAGTCGCAGATTACGTTTTTTCGCTTAATTTTGCTCAATGAATTCATCAAAAACCATAAAAAAAATAATGCTGATTGGAGCAGGTAATGTTGCTCATCATATTGGTAAAAGATTTGTTGAATGTGGGTTTTTAATTTCATATATAATCAGCCGGAATATAAAAAATGCAAATAAATTAACCGAAATAGTTGGAGGAGAGGCACTCGATAAAATCCCAAGTATTATCAATTCGGTCGATTTAATTGTAATTTCGGTAAATGACAGCGAATATCAAGATATTATTCAAAAAATAAACCCTGATAGCAGTATTTTGGTATTGCACACTTCGGGATCAATAGGAATAAATGTTTTTGAGGGGAAAAATTTTGATTATGGAGTTTTATATCCATTTCAAACGTTTTCAAAAAATCGAGAAATTGATTTTGCTAAAGTCCCAATGTTTTTGGAGGCTAAAAATGAGGAAACCTTCCGTAAAATTGAAATTATTGCATCTAAAATATCCGAAAAGGTTTTGAAAGTTAATTCACTCGAAAGATCTTATATTCATTTAGCAGGAGTTTTTGCTTGTAATTTTGTGAATCATCTTTTAGTGGAGGCAAACGATATTTTAGTAAAGCAAAACATCGATTTTTCAGTTCTGAATCCATTACTTCTCGAAACTATAAATAAAGCAATGGAAATTTCTCCAATGAAAGCACAAACCGGTCCTGCAGTGCGTAATGATGAAAATGTTATTGAAAAACATTTGAACCTTTTAGAAAATGAAACACAAAAAGAGCTATACCTAATGATGAGTAATTTAATTAAAGATAGATACAAAAATGATTAATTATAAAGAAAAACTGATAGATATCACTACCCTTATTTTCGATTTTGACGGAGTGTTAAGCGATGGAAAAGTTTTAGTAATGCCTGATGGTGAGCAACTTCGAATGTCGAACGTGCGAGACGGTTACGCTATTCAACTTGCCATTAAAAAAGGTTTAAATATTGCCATAATTAGTGGTGGACGATCGGTTTCAATGCAAAAACGATTTGAAGCCTTAAACGTTGTAGATGTGTTTTTAGGGGTAGATAACAAATTTTGTAAATTTGAGGAATATTTAAAAAGTAAAAACTTGACGACAGATGAGGTTTTGTATATGGGCGATGATATTCCCGATTATCATGTTATGAAGGCTTCGGCTTTAGCAACTTGTCCGGCGGATGCAGCCGAAGAAATTAAAGCCATTTCACACTATATTTCCAAACATAAAGGGGGCGAAGGTTGCGTGCGAGATATTATTGAGCAAGTGCTTAAAGTTAAAGGATTATGGTTTGATGAAGAAGCGTTTATTTGGTAATTTTAAAGTCAAAACTTTATGAAAAAAATAATGAACTATGCAAAGTTAATGCGAATACAAAATTTGTTTATTGTGGTTGTTGCCCTGTATGTTATAAGAATTTTTGTATTTGCTCCATATTTCGATATTTGTGGATATTTGCCTTTTATAAATAATTTTTACTTCCTGCTTTTAGTGTTGGCAACCGTTTTAATGACGGCAGCAGGATACATCATAAATGATTATTTTGACCAAACAATCGACGGAATTAATAAACCCGAAAAACAAATTGTAGGAACCATTATTAAACCTAAAAACGCTCAAAATTTATTTTATATTTTTTCGGCAATAAGTTTTCTAATTGGGATTGTATTAGCATGGAAAGTTGGCTTTTTAAATCTTGCAACTATACCATTAATCACTGCGGTAATGTTATGGTATTATTCATTTAAGTACAAACGTATTTTTTTGTGGGGAAATATTGTGGTAGCGTTTTTAAGTGGTTTTGTAATCATAGGTTATTGGCTATTTGAATTTTTTGCCATGAAAAATTCGGTATATGGATTTATCGATTGCCAAAAACACTTTAATCTAATTACAAACATTTGCTTTATTTATTTTGCTTTCGCATTTTTAATTAGTTTGATACGCGAAATAGTGAAAGACATGCAGGATGTGGAAGGCGACAAAGAGGCTAAACGTCAAACGTTACCGATACGTTTAGGAATCAATAAAACTAAAAAAGTTTTGTATTGTTTGATAGCAGTTTTTTTATTTTTTGTATCGGTCATTCAATATATAATTTATGCAGCAGGAAATGCTTGGCTTTCCATTTATGGATTTGTAATGATTAGTGCTCCAGTAATTTATGTTTTAGTAAAATTAATTTCAGCAAAAGAAAAAGAAGATTTTAAATTTCTTTCAGGTGCTCTAAAGATTATCATGTTATTAGGAATCATATTGCTGATTATTCATAGATACGTGATGATATGATTTTAACCGAATACATAAATTCAAATAAAAAATTAATTTTAGGATCTGCTTCACCTCGCCGAAAAGAGCTGCTTTCCGAAATGGGATTTTCGTTTGATATTCGTACTTCCGATATTGTCGAAACGTTTAACTCGAAGAATTTACCCGAAAAAATTGTCGTTTCGTTAGCTCTTCAAAAATCCGAATCCATCGAGTTAAAAACAGAAGATGAAATATTGATCACGGCTGATACCATTGTTGTTTTTGATGGCGAAATAATGGGAAAACCAACTTGCTATCAAAACGCATTTGAAATGTTATCGAAAATGTCGGGGCAAACACACGAAGTTTATACCGGAATTTGCATTAGATCGTTGGAAAAAAGAGAAATAAATTTTGCTAAAACCGAAGTAACGTTTAAAACAATAACACCTGAAGAAATTGATTACTACATTACTAATTTTAAACCTTACGACAAAGCGGGTGCTTATGGAATTCAGGAGTGGCTTGGATTTCATAAAATCGAAAAAATCAATGGCTCGTATTTTAATGTAGTCGGTTTGCCCTGTGTGGTAATTTCCGAAATGCTTCAATCATTTGTTTGAAAAACACTTCAATTTTGATATGAAAATTTAATAATCAATAAATTGTATTCATTTAACCTTAAAATCATGAAAAAAACATCGGTGTACTTACTAATCTCTTTATCCATATTATTATTTGCCTGTAATAATAGTCAAAAAGAACAAGTTAAAACCGAAGATCCAGTGGAAAAACAGCAACTTGCAAACGATTATTCGGGGGTTTATAAATCCGATGCAGGGGAAGGTTGTAACTTAACAATTAAATTAGTTAAAGAAAATTCGGGTTACAAATACTTTTTAACGGGCGAACATTACGATGCCGAAGGTGTTGCTATTATCGAAAAAAGTGACGCTGTTTATATTACTTTTGACGGACCAATCGGAAACAATAAACCCAAAACAGTAAGTGGTCAATTGGACGGAAATACCATAAAAATTCAAAACTATGGCAATTCGATGAACGAATATCATTACTTTGTTGAATGCGATCAAAAATATTTAGAATTTAAAAAGTAATAGGAATGAAACATTTTCTATGTTTTTTTATTGTTGTCCGATAAAAAATTGAGACCTCCTTCGGCGGTTAAAACTCTTCACTATCGTTCAGAATGACAATGGTTTAACTTGGTTTAGGGAAGAGGGGGCTTGCTGGCGGCGAAGCCGCCAGCAAGCCC
>CAZFPO010000138.1:0-7001 GCA_964521105.1 uncultured Lentimicrobiaceae bacterium
AGTGGAGCTGGAGGGATTCGAACCCTCGTCCAAACACAGTACCAATATGCTTTCTACATGTTTATCATCTGCTTAATTTTCGAGATAAAATTGGCGCAGAGCAAACCGGTTTTATCCTTATCCTTTTGGTTTCGCAACATCATTCAGGCACTAATATTACTATCTTTACTTTTTCGATGCTTCCATTCCAAACGCCGTAAAGAAGGGCTTTTGGGGAAACAGCAAGTGCTTGGTCCTAGACTAAGCAGCTAATGCGTAATTGTAATCGTTGCCTTTTATGGCTCGAAAGTTGGCTATTAACGGAACCTACTCACAACGTCCGACATGCTTACATACCCTTACTTGCGCTGTCAAAACCAAGTCAACCCCAATAAGTTTATGCGGTGCAAAGATACAACAAATTATCTTACAATAGATACGGATCCCGAAAATTGTGTTTTCCATTCGGGATATCCCACTTGTTGAACTTCTTTCATAAGTATAAGAACGTAATAATATACACCATCAGCTAAATTATCGCCATTCCAATCGTTTTTATAATCATTATTGGAATAAACCTTTTTACCCCATCTATTAAATATTTCTAATTTTGAATATGGATAATTATCTAAATTTTCAACAACAAATTTATCATTTATCCCATCGCCATTAGGTGTGTATACATTTGGGATGGTAATATCACACGGAATAAAAACAAAAGTTACTCCACCCGAATCGGTACAAAACGCATTTGCTACTCTAACAAAATAGCTTCCCGAACCAGAAATTGTATCGGCAGTAATCTGCGAATTATTGCTATAAGGTACTCCATCAATAAACCATTCAATGCTTTCATAATTTGGACTAACCTGTAAAATACGGCTTTCATAAGTACATAATTCAGCACCTAAACCTAAATTTATTTGTGGTTGAGTATGTACTGTTACAACCACACTATCGTAAATAGTTCCACAAACATTACTCATGACTAAATTTACGGTACGTGAACTATTTGGAACTATGGTGATAGGATTACCCTCATAACCTTGCCAATAAATATACCCATCGAAAGTTGCTCCTAGTGTAACTCCTTTGCCACTGCAAATTGCAGTATCGTTACTAATAGTATAGTGTAAACTTCCAACCAACACTTTAACACTATCAATGGCATAATTTCCGCATGGGTCTTGAACCGTAACATAATAAGTAGTTGAAACCGTAGGATTTACTTCTTGCTGACTCACATTTCCTACTCCATTGCTCCATGTGTAGGTAAATGGAGGAATTCCGCCGGTAACATTTGCTTGAAGATAACCAGTTCCACCATCACATAATAACTGATCTTCGGACATTTCCAAAGTGATTGGTGGATTTCCATGAATTGGAATAAATAACGTATCTATTACACCTGAGCAACCAAAGCCTGGAATTAAAACTATAATGGTGTCTTGAGCACCGGGGTTTGAATTTGGTAAAGCTATAATTTGAACAGAAACTGAATCAGATCCGGGAGGAATAATTGCTGAATCGGGTGGAAAAACTAAATAATCTTCGCCATTTGTAGCACTACCAGTGAAAGAATAATGAATAGTAACGGTATCACCATAAATTTCGGGAATATGAAAAACTAATGAAGCGTCGCTACAACCACTAACGATAGAATTTGCAACCACATCGGATTCAAAAGTTAACTCGGAACTCATACCTAAACTTGAAAAACTATTTGCCTCCAAAAAAACGCCTGTATCATAAATACCATCATACACATCACCAACAGCTAATTTAATATGGTAAGTTTGACATGGAACCACCACTACGGTAGCAGTCATAACAGTTGTCATTGCATCATAAACAATATGAGCATTTACAGGACTTGAATTATTTCGATAATATTGACAATATTCGCATGGTCCATTATTCGAAGTCCCATTGTTGATGTTATTAATTGAAACCACAGTGTTTGTTCCAGGAATTCGTGCAATATTATAATTTGTATAATTACCTCCACCAGGATTAGGACCTGAAATAAAAAATCCAAACACATCGTTATAATTAGTGTTTGCATACTCGGGATACTCTTCTGAGCCAAAAACATATCTAAACCTTAAAGTATCGGAAATTGGAACAAAATCAAATTCTAGTACACAACGATCTTTAATAGTTCCACTAACTAAACTTGCTAATTGGGCATCAGAACCTTGTGCATTATCTGTACTTGCAAATGAAGATGCACCTTGAGACACTTCCGATGCTTTGCCAGAAGTTAACAATATTCCAGAAGTAAATCCTAAATTATGTAATGTAGAACCCGTAGTAAAAGTTGCCCATGCAACATTAGCTCCACTATATGAAAGATTAGAAACAGTAACACCCTGTCCCACAAGTACATCTTGGATAGCATAATTTAAAGATGGGTTTGGAGCAATGACTAATTGAGAATATAATCTGTTGCTATTAATTGCAAAAATCAAAACCCAGAATAAAAAGAATCGGATTTTCATATAACTAAATTTTACTACTTACTATATTTCACTATTCATTTTGACGAACGATTCACCATTTTAGTTGCCTAAATTAGTCATTTTTTCCTAAATAAAAATAAAAATGAAAATAATTGAATTAAAATCTGTCAGTTTTTATTTTTTTAGCTACATTTATCGACTAAAAAAACAAACATGAAAGCTATCAAAATTATTTTTATTTTAAGTATATTTTCATTACAATCTAATTTATTTTCACAAGTTATACTCCTACCTGAAATGATGCCATTAGCTGGCGACACTATTTTTTATCGAAGTTTGTCAAACCCAAGTATTGACACTAGTTTAACTGGAGAAGATTTCACTTGGGATTTTTCGCAAATTTCAGCAAACAATTGGGCTGCCGACACTTTTGTTGCAGTAAACTCCACTCCCATTGCGTATAACGCACAATTTAACAACAATATGTTTCCCAAATATAAGGCAACAGTAGCCTCACCTCAAGGAGACGTGAATGTTCCTATTGGTGGGTTTAACTTTACAAATATTTTTTTCTATTATAAATTAAGTGGAGATAGTGTCTATTCGCAAGTTGGACAAGCCATAACAGTAAATAACATTCCTATTCCGATTAAATTTACCGACATCGATGACATGTATCAATTTCCTTCCATTTATGGTGATTACGACACATGCTATAGCTCATACAGTGTTACCATTCCTCAAGTTGGATTTAATTCCAGACAACAAACTAGATATAATTTAGTTGACGGCTACGGTACTGTAATTACTCCTATTGATACTTTTTATAATGCCATACGAATAAAAACAATTATTAAATCTCGCGATAGCATCTATTCCGACCAATACAATATGCCATTTGCTTTCAATACAACAACCACTGAATATAAATGGTTTACTGAAGGACATAGAGGTCCCGTTGTAATTATTAGCAAATCGCAAGGAGCAGGTAACAATCGAAATACAATAAAATTTATTGATACCCCCGAGCCAATTCCATATAATGTTAATACTTTTGAGCAGCCAAGCATTCAAATTTACCCGAACCCTTTTAATGAGTATTTATATATTAATGTTGATTCTGAAAATTTGCCTTGTATAATTTCAATCAATGATATTAATGGGAAAAATATTAAAAAAACCACTTGCTATTCTGAAGATGACTTAATAAGTGTTTCAAATATATTATGTGGATTTAAAAGTGGATTATACTTTTTAACTGTAAAATCTCAGAAAAACGTAGAAGTTCAAAAAATTATAAAAAGATAGTTAGCCATAATGGCTGATTCTGTATTTTTAAATAATATCATTAATTTTTTTAACAATTTTTGGCATTACTGTTGTTAATTACACCTTGTTATTTTTATTAATGTTTAACAAAACAGAAGATTATGAAAATAAAATACTTTATTTTACTCATTCTTGTAGCATCAATCACATCATCGTGTATCCGAAATAGATATTCGTACATTAGGCAAGGCGAAGAAGTAATTGTTAATTTTCAACACAGTCGTGACAATCATAAGTTTTTAGCATTATCAAGTGTTCCCGTAATGGAGGTAGCCGAAAACACCCGTGGTATTGGATTATTGGTTGCACCTTATTTGTTAAAAACTGGATATTCAATCACTACTAAAATAATTGAAAAAAATGCGGGAAAAGCAACCGCTGATTACAGTGCTTACAGTTCAGATGATAAATTTTATAAAAACATTAACACTACAACCGAAATCAATTTGCAGTCGATAGATATTATTCGGTTTGTTGATTCAAAAAACATGAACAAAGACACGGCATCAATTTTAAGATTTAAAATAGAAACATCTGCCGATGGTCGTTTTATGCGATTAGCTCCATACGAATTATATATAAATTATGCCAAAGCCCGAATGAATCTTCGTGACAAAGCAATTGATATGGACGTTAATATTGCCATTGATGCTTCGTGGATTGATAATGAATTAAAACAAAATATATCTGAGTTATTTAAAACCGACATTACTTTTAGAAATATTCCTTTACGTAAAAGATTATCTGAAAATCAACTATCTAAATACAAAACTACATGGATGCCATTAATTCCCAGATCGTATGTTTCAAAAGACTCGTGGGGTTATGGGAATTACACATTTAAAATAAAAGTTACGGAATATGATGATTATACTAAACGAGTAAAAAAAGAAGAAAAAACTCCTCAATTTAACGACTATATCGACCGCACAAAAGAAGTTATTGACCAAATTAACACTTCAAAAAGTGCAGGCAATGAGTAAAATTAAACCAATTATATTCATAACATTTCTGAGCTTATGCTTTCAAATTAGTGCTCAAAAGAAATATGCTTTATTGGTAGGAATTGATGAATACATTCCTAAAGGCAAAAATGCAGTAAAGAATTTCAGACTAGGGAATTTAGATGGATGCGTTAATGATGTAGCAGCTATTAATGAAATTTTAATCACAAAATTCGGATTTAAAAACAACGAAATAAAAATTCTATTAAATGCTAATGCCTGCAGAGATTCTATAATCGCCCAATTCAAAAATTTAGCAAACATTCCTAAAAAAGGAGACAATGTTTTTATATTTTATGCCGGTCATGGCTCGCAAGTTAAAAACTCACTTTCTTCGGAAGCAGATAAAAAAGATGAAACCATTGTTCCTGCCGATGCTTATCTTGGAATTCCTGATATTAGAGACAAAGAAATTGCTGTGCTTTTAGACAACATTGTTACAAAGGAAATTGTTCTTACTGCCATTTTTGACTGTTGTCATAGTGGGTCGATGGCACGAGGTCTGTTTGATTCAAATCCTAATAAACTCAGATGGTGTGCCCCCGACATGGAACATGATGCAAAAGATGGCTCCACTTCGCCAAAACCTGAAGAAAAAGGAGCACTTATAATATCAGCAGCACAAGACGATGAACCAGCTTCCGAATTCAGAATGGATAATAATACACCTCATGGTGCATTTACATTTGCATTAATACAAACAATGAATACATTACCTGCAAGTGCAAGTGCCGAACAAATCTTTTTAAGTATTCGTTCTATTTTAAAATATAATAATAAAAAACAAGAACCTGTGATAGCAGGTATTGACAAACGCCTTCAATCAAATTTATTAGGAATCCCAACTACCAATTTACCCAAACAAGCACTTATTGCCATACTTGACCCTGTTGCAAATGATGAAATAATATTGCAAGCAGGTTATGTTTCAGGCATTGATGTAGGATACAAATTAGCTCATAAAACAGAAAATGATTCCATTGTTTTAGAAATCACCGAAGTTCAATCGGCTAACAAGTCAATTGCTAAATTAATACATGGAAATTTTAATACCGTAAAAGCAGGCGATATGTTTGAAGTAATTTCATTAAAAATAAATACAAATAATGCATTAAAAATATTCATACCCGAGGCGTTAAATTACGACAACTTATTAAAGGAAATTTCAACATTTCAAAATTCAATAATTCAAAATTCAACTATCGAAATCGTAAAAAACCCACAGAAAACCCCTCCTACTCATACCATTTTTTTCAATAATAAAAAGTGGATATTATTTGAGTCAAACTCGACAGAAAATATTATTGGAGAAACCCTATCGGTTGAAAAAGTTCTTCAATTAGTGAAAGGAAAAGCAAAAATTTACATTTCACTACCTCCATTTTTTGAGCTATTTAATTCATTCATTAATACATACAATAATGACTCTAAAGTAATTTTTACAAAAAACATTTCAGAAGCTGACTATGTATTTAATGGACGTTGGAATAATAACAGTATTGAATATGGATTTGTTAGTCCAAATATTCAAGAAAATGGATTAAGTAATGAATTAATATATCCTATCATCACCGACTATTATTCATTTTCAAATAATGAAGCTGACATTTCGACTAATATTAAGCATATTAGCGAACTAATAACAAAATTATCAAGGATTAAAAGGTGGCTAACACTTCAATCACCGGTTGATGATGGAGCATTTCCATTTTATCTTTCGTTACGAAACAAATTAGATAGCACTATTGTTAGCGACCATACGTTGTTAGGTCAAAAGTATGAGTTACTATTAAAATTTGACGAAAAGAATATGGATAATTTTGATGGTGTAGCTCGATATGTTCAAATTTTTGTAATAGATGCTAGCGGACAAATGCAAGCAATTTATCCATTATCCAATGTTGAAAATAAATATCCACGATACGATGAAAATGGAAAAATAATTAAAGAATATCGGATAATTTCAAATATTGTAATTGGAGAACCTTTAGGCTACGACACTTTTTTTATGTTGGTTACTGATGAGCCAATACCAAATTTCAGAATGTCGGTATCGCAAACAGGAGTTCAAACCCGAGGATTAAATGGAGGTTTATCTGATTTATTTAATGAACAAGGAAATACTCGTGGAGTTTCCTATTCAAACTCATCATGGTATTTACGAAAGCTTACAATTAAATCGCAAAAAAAATAACTTTGAACAGGCACAGTAAATGAATTTATTAAA